>NZ_DATNGK010000061.1:0-16392 GCF_035605935.1 Actinocrinis sp.
CGCTGATGTACTCGGCGGCGTTCTTGCCGGAGATCTTGGCGTTGAACAGGTCCGGGTACTGGGTGGCCGAGTGGTTGCCCCAGATGGTCACGTTGCTGATCTCGGTGACCGGCACGCCGGCCTTCTTCGAGACCTGCGCGAGGGCGCGGTTGTGGTCCAGCCGGGTCATCGCGGTGAACCGGGACTTGGGCACGTCCGGCGCGTGGCTCGCGGCGATCAGCGCGTTGGTGTTGGCCGGGTTGCCGACGACCAGGACCCTGATGTCCTCGGCGGCGCCGGCGTTGATCGCCTCGCCCTGCGGCTTGAAGATGCCGCCGTTGGCCGAGAGCAGGTCGCCGCGCTCCATGCCCGCGGTGCGCGGCCGCGCGCCGACCAGCAGCGCGACGTTCGCCCCGGCGAAGCCCTCGGTGGGGTTGTCGAAGATGTCGATCCCGGCCAGCAGCGGGAAGGCGCTGTCGTCGAGCTCCATGGCGACGCCCTCGGCCGCCTTGACGGCCTGCGGGATCTCCAGCAGCCGCAGCTTGACCGGGACGTCCGGTCCGAGCAGGTCGCCGGCGGCGATCCGGAACAGCAGCGAGTAGCCGATCTGCCCGGCGGCGCCGGTGACCGTGACGTTGACGGGGGTGCGGGTCATTGCGATCTCCTGCGCTGCGGTGCCGGAGACGCCGACACCGAAGACGACGTTGTCTGGGCCGATAGGAAGGTCTAACGGTTCTGGTTACCTGCGAGAAACGCTACTCCTGCGGCCGGGCCGACCCGCGCGGCGGCGGGCCGGCCCGGCTGTGAGAAGGACGACAGTGTTCGTCCAGCGTCAGTGTTCGTTCGTCGAGCGGCGTTCGTCTAGCGCGTCAGGCGGCGAGGGCCTTCTTCAGGTTCTCGTCCAGCGTGCCGAGGAAGTCCTGGGTGGTCAGCCACGGGGCGTCCGGGGCGATCAGCAGCGCGAGGTCCTTGGTCATCTGGCCGCTCTCGACCGTGGAGACACACACCCGCTCGAGCGTCTCCGCGAACGCGGTGACCTCGGGGGTGTTGTCCAGCTTGCCGCGGTGGGCCAGGCCCTGGGTCCAGGCGTAGATCGAGGCGATCGGGTTGGTGGAGGTCGCCTTGCCCTGCTGGTGCTGGCGGAAGTGCCGGGTGACGGTGCCGTGCGCGGCCTCGGCCTCGACGGTGCGGCCGTCCGGGGTCATCAGCACGCTGGTCATCAGGCCGAGCGAGCCGAAGCCCTGGGCCACCGTGTCGGACTGCACGTCGCCGTCGTAGTTCTTACAGGCCCACACGTAGCCGCCCTCCCACTTGAGCGCGCTGGCGACCATGTCGTCGATCAGCCGGTGCTCGTAGGTGATCCCGGCGGCCTCGAAATCGGCCTTGAACTCGGACTCGAACACCTCCTGGAAGATGTCCTTGAACCGGCCGTCGTAGCCCTTGAGGATCGTGTTCTTCGTCGACAGGTACACCGGGTAGTTGCGGTTCAGTCCGTAGCGCATCGAGGCTCGGGCGAAGTCGCGGATGGACTCGTCGAGGTTGTACATGGCCAGCGCCACGCCGGGGCCGGGGAAGTCGAAGACGTTCAGCTCGATCGGCTCGGAGCCGTCCTGCGGGGTGAAGGTCAGCGTCAGGGTGCCGGGGCCGGGAACCTTCAGATCGGTGGCCCGGTACTGGTCGCCGAAGGCGTGACGGCCGATCACGATCGGCTTGGTCCAGCTGGGCACCAGCCGCGGCACGTTGCTCATGATGATCGGCTCGCGGAAGATCACGCCGCCGAGGATGTTGCGGATGGTGCCGTTCGGCGACTTCCACATCTTCTTGAGGCCGAACTCCTCGACCCGCGCCTCGTCCGGGGTGATGGTGGCGCACTTGACGCCGACGCCGTGCTGCTTGATCGCGTTGGCGGCGTCGATGGTGACCTGGTCGTCGGTGGCGTCGCGGTGCTCGATGCCCAGGTCGAAGTACTTCAGGTCGACGTCGAGGTACGGCAGGATCAGCGAGTCCTTGATGAACTGCCAGATGATCCGGGTCATCTCGTCGCCGTCGAGTTCGACGACCGGGTTGGCTACCTTGATCTTGGGCATGGTTGCGGTCCTTCTCGCACGACGGTGATTATCTTGGCGTCAAGATAGTTTGTCGCGCTGAGCCTACCCCGGTCGCGCGATGTGTGCGAAACCAGGTCGTAACCACGGCCGAGACGAGTCGCGCGAAGGACGTGATGCCTGGTCAGACGGTGTCCGCGAACAGCGCGGCGACCAGCAGCAGCGCCCCGAGCAGCGCCATGGTGACCACGTCCACGCCCCGGCGGCGCACCGCGAGCAGACCGGCGCGAGCCGGAGAGAGCACGAAGCGCAGCGCGGAACCCAGCAGCAGCGCCGCGGCGAGCAGGGTGAGCCCGTGCTTGAGCGCGCCGAGCGAGACCACGATGACCGCGATCGCCGCCGTGGTGAAGACGACGGCGAACGGCCATTCGACCGCGACGGCGCGCAGCGTGCGACCGAGCGAAGCATTGTCACGGCGGGAGGCGACTTCCATGTGACCACTAAACCATGACCATAAGGCGGTCGGCAGGCGTGCGGGTACGTAACAGGGCTCGGCGATGCACGAGGCGGGGCGGCGCGCGGCCGATACGGGCGCGGCGCACCAGGTCGCGGCACGCCCGTCGTGGTGAAGGAGCAGTGATGGAGCGCGCGGAAGCACCCGAATGATCGAAAACGCCCCGATTGGCCCGTAGCTGTGGGGTTGTCCTGACTTTAGGCTCCAAACTGGCCACGGATCGCAGTTCCCCTGCTCTGTATTTCCTCCGAATTCCTTCGTACCGCGCGAGGCGATGATGATCGAACCGACCGTTTCCCCGGCTACGCCCTCCGGCCCCTCTTCGTCTGTCCTGGAGTCCGTGGCCGTCTTCTGCGGCAACTGCAGCTGCGGCTGCCCGGAGCTCTTCCTCGACCACGGCGCCGACGAGGAACGCCGCGTCGTGCTCACCGACGACTTCGGCCAGCGGGTGCAGATGTCCCTGGCTCAACTCTCCGTCTTGGTCGCGGACGTGAAGAGCGGCGCGCTGGACCGCCTGGTCGCCTGACCAGTCGGTCTGCCGAATCGGTGGCACCGACGGCCCTTTCGTTCAATTACCTGATGCCTGTTTCCCCGTGACTTCGCCCCACTTGCTGCGCCAAACTCCTGATGAGGCGGCGGCCGGATAGCGCGTCGCAGCTCACCCGGCCGCCGTGCATGGCATCGTGGAAAACGGAGAGACGGGCCTTGAGGGACCGCTCGAACGAGACAGGGACGTGGGCGCTTTGACCGTGCGGGACGACCAACGGATCGCAGGCCGGGCAGGCGACGGCGGCGGCAAGGGCCGCTCCTCCGGCGGAAACGACGGCACCTCCTCTCCCGCCGCACGCGGCGTCACCGCGGCGGCGCCGATGCCGGACGAGGAACGCAGGGCCCTGCTGGACGGGGCCATACACGATCCACACCGGCTGCTCGGAGCGCACCCGCTCGCTAAGGGCGCACAGCCTGAGGGTGAAGAGTCTGAGGGCACGCTGGTACGTGCGCTGCGTCCGTTTGCCGAGACCGTGGCCGTGTTGAGCGCCGAGGGCGAACGGTACGAGCTGATCTCCGAAGGCGAAGGACTGTTCGCCGCGGTGCTGCCGCTCGCTCTGGGCGACTACCGCCTCGAGGTCGGGTACGGCGACGCCACCGTCACGCTCGACGACTCGTACCGCTTCCTGCCGACGCTCGGCGAGATCGACCTGCACCTGATCGGTGAAGGCCGGCACGAGCAGCTGTGGGAGGTGCTCGGTTCGCGGGTGCGCCGGTTCGAATCCCCGGCGGATTCGCCGTTCGAGCCGCCGACCGGTACTTCGTTCGCCGTCTGGGCGCCGAACGCGCGCGGCGTGCGCGTCGTGGGCGACTTCAACTACTGGAACGGCACGAGCCACCCCATGCGCTCGATGGGTTCCAGCGGCGTGTGGGAACTGTTCGTGCCCGGCGTGGAGGTCGGCGCCAGGTACAAGTACGAGATCCTCGGCCGCGACGGGGTGTGGCGGCAGAAGGCGGATCCGCTGGCCAGGCGTTGTGAGATGCCGCCGGCCAACGCCTCGATCGTCGACGAGTCGCACTACGCGTGGGCCGACGACGACTGGCAGGACCAGCGCGCGAAGTGGGACCCGTACCGCTCCCCGATGTCGGTCTACGAGCTGCATCTGGCCTCATGGCGGCCGGGGCTTGACTACCGCGGCCTCGCGGAGCAGTTGCCTGATTATCTGAACGAACTCGGATTCACCCATGTCGAGTTCCTGCCGCCGACAGAGCACCCCTTCGGCGGCTCCTGGGGCTACCAGGTCTCCTCGTACTTCGCGCCGACCGCGCGGCTCGGCACCCCGGACGAGTTCCGCTTCCTGGTCGACGCGCTGCACCAGGCCGGAATCGGCGTCATCATCGACTGGGTTCCGGCGCACTTCCCCAAGGACTCCTGGGCGCTGGCCGAGTTCGACGGCACCCCGCTCTACGAGCACCCGGACCCCTGGCGCGGCGAGCACCCGGACTGGGGCACCCTGGTCTTCGACTTCGGCCGCCGCGAGGTGCGCAACTTCCTGGTCGCCTCGGCGCTGTTCTGGTGCGAGGAGATGCACGTCGACGGGCTGCGCGTGGACGCGGTCGCGTCGATGCTCTACCTCGACTATTCGCGCGAAGAGGGCCAGTGGCACCCGAACGCCTATGGCGGCCGGGAGAACCTGGAGGCGGTCTCCTTCCTCCAGGAGCTGACCGCGACCGTGTACAAGCGGGTGCCCGGCGTCACCGTGAGCGCCGAGGAGTCCACCGCCTGGCCGGGAGTGACCCGGCCGACCGACCAGGATGGCCTCGGCTTCGGCTTCAAGTGGAACATGGGCTGGATGCACGACTCGCTCGGCTACATGGCCGAGTCGCCGATCAACCGCAGCTGGCACCACAACCGGATGACCTTCTCGCTGGTCTACGCGTTCACCGAGAACTTCATCCTGCCGATCAGCCATGACGAGGTGGTGCACGGCAAGGGCTCGCTGCTGCGCAAGATGCCGGGCGACCGGTGGCAGCAGTTGGCGAACGTGCGCGCGTACCTGGCGTTCATGTGGTCGCATCCGGGCAAGCAGCTGATCTTCTCCGGCTGCGAGTTCGCGCAGGACTCCGAATGGTCGGAGCAGGCCGGGCTGGACTGGTGGCTGCTGGACAATCCGGCGCACCGCGGCGTTTTCCGCCTCGTGCAGGACCTCAACGCGGCCTACCGGGAACGCCCGGCGATGTGGGAGCAGGACACCTCTGGCAACGGCTTCTCGTGGCTGGCCGCCAACGACGCCGAGCACAACGTCTTCGCGTTCGTGCGCTGGGCGCACGACGGCCGGCCGCTGGTGTGCGTGGTGAACTTCGCGGGCGTGCCGTGGGAGGGCTACTCGTTGCCGCTGCCGCTGAGCACCGAGCGGGCGCAGGTCTGGTCCGAGGTGCTCAACACCGACGCCGAGCAGTACGGCGGCTCCGGGGTCGGCAACTTCGGCCAGGTCTACGCGATCGACGAGGGGCAGGACGGCTGGCCGGCCCGTGCGGTGCTGCGGCTGCCGCCGCTCGGCGCGCTGTGGCTGGAGCCGCAGCCGCTCGAAGAGACTGCGGCGCTGGAAGACGTGGCGCAGGCCGCGACCGAAGTGGTCGCCGAGGCCGAGGCCATCGTGGGCACGGAGGCCGTTGCCGAGACCGAGCTGGTCGGCGGCACGGTTCCGGGGCTGCGCGAGGAGCCCGTCGCCTCGGAGCCGGGGCTGCGCGCCGAACCGATCACCACCGAGGCCGCGGCGGTTGAGGTGCCTGAGATCGCCGAACCGAAGCGCGCCGAGCAGGAGCGGTAAAGCAGCAACAACGACGGTGACGCGCGGCGGACGAACCGCCGCGCGTCACCGTTTCGCTCTGTCGCCGTCTTGCTGTGTCACGGTTTCGCAGCCTCAGATCGCTGCTTCACACGTCGCGGCGCTACCGCAAGGTGCGCTCCGCAGCCTCGACGACGTTCGTGAGCAGTTGCGCGCGGGTCATCGGGCCGACGCCGCCGGGGTTCGGCGAGACGAAGCCGGCGACCTGCTCGACGCCGGGGGCGACGTCTCCGGTGAGCTTGCCGTCCACGTGCGAGACGCCGACGTCGAGGACCGCGGCGCCGGGCTTGACCATGTCCGGCTTGATGATGCCCGGCACTCCGGCGGCCGCCACGATGACGTCGGCGCGGCGGGTGTGCGCGGCCAGATCGCGGGTGCCGGTGTGGCAGAGCGTCACGGTCGAGTTCTCCGACTTGCGGGTAAGGATCAGGCCGAGCGGGCGGCCGACGGTGATGCCGCGGCCGACCACCACGACCTCAGCGCCGTTCAACTCGACGCCGAAACGACGCAGCAGCACCACGATCCCGTACGGCGTGCACGGCAGCGGGGTCGCTTCACCGAGCACCAGCTTGCCGAGGCTGAGCGGGTGCAAGCCGTCCGCGTCCTTCGCCTGATCGACCCGTTCCAGCACGCGGAACTCGTCGAGGCCCTTGGGCAACGGCAGCTGAACAAGGTAGGCGTGGCAGGCCGGGTCGGCATTGAGGTCGGCGACGGCCGCCTCGACGTCCTCCTGCGTGGCATTGGCGGGCAGGCGGCGGTCGATCGAGTGGATGCCGACCTTGGCGCAGTCGCGGTGCTTCATGGTCACGTAGGCGTGCGACCCGGGGTCGTCGCCGACCAGGAGCGTGCCGAGGCCGGGCACGATGCCGCGCTCGGCCAGCACCTGCACTCGCTTGGCCAGGTCCTGGCGGATCTCCTCCGCGGTCAGCCAGCCGTCCAGAATCGTCGCGGTCATGAACACATTCTCGCAGATGCGAGGGGTAGACTCGCGCGCCGAGTACGTGCCCGAAGTATCAAGCCGCAGTCACCAGGGGGAGTCTTGTCCGAGTCGTCCGAATCGATACCCGCACCACCGTTCGCCGCCCCGCCTGGGATGGAGGCGCCGAATCAGGCCGGGCCGGGCTACCCCCCGCCGAACCCTGGCTTTCCGCCGTATGGGTATCCGTATCCGTACCCGATGATGCCTATGGTTCCCGAACTACCCAGGGGCCTGGCGATCACCGGGATGGTTCTCGGCATCGTGGGACTGTGCACATCGATCTTCTATATCGGCGGCTTGATCGGGATCGTCGGCCTGGTTTTCTCGATCCTCGCGATCCGCAAGGCGAAACGGGGACTCGGTGGCGGACGGGGCATGGCGATCGCCGGGCTGGTGACCTCGATCGTCGGCATCGTGCTCAACGCGATCGAGATCGTCTTCCTCGTGTGGGTGTTCAGTACGGCGTCGCACTGCATGGACCAAGACTCGACGCTGGACCCGAACACCGGGGTCTCGCAGGTGGACCAGTGCATGAACGACAACTTCTTCAAATGACAGCGAGATCGGCGAAAATGACCGCGGCGGCGAGCTTTCCAGCTCGCCGCCGCGGTTTCGTCCGGTTTGGTGTCAGTGCGCGAAGTGGCGGGTGCCGGTCAGGTACATCGTGACGCCCGCCGCCTCGGCGGCCGCGAGCGATTCGGCGTCACGCACCGAGCCGCCGGGCTGCACCACCGCCTTGACCCCGGCCTGGATCAGGATCTCCAGGCCGTCCGAGAACGGGAAGAAGGCATCCGAGGCCGCGACCGAACCGGCCGCGCGCTCCCCGGCCCGCGAAACCGCGAGCCTGGCCGAGTCGACCCGGTTGACCTGCCCCATGCCGACGCCGACCGCCGCGCCGCCGGAGGCGAGCAGGATCGCGTTCGACTTGACCGAGCGCACCGCGCGCCAGGCGAAGGCCAGATCGGCCCAGGTCTGCGGGTCAGCGGCCGGTCCGGCGGCCAGCTTCCAGTTGGCCGGGTTGTCGCCCGGAGCCTGGAAGTTGTCCCCGGCCTGAAGCAGCATGCCGCCGCAGATCTGCCGGAAGTCGGTGCCCCGGCGGGCGCTGGCCGAGGTACGCAGCAGCCTGATGTTCTTCTTCGCGGACAGGATCTCGACCGCGCCGTCCTCGTAGTCCGGGGCGATGATGACCTCGGTGAAGACCTCGGCGACCTGACGGGCCATCTGCGCGGAGATCGGCCGGTTGGCCGCGATCACGCCGCCGAACGCGGAGACCGGGTCGCAGGCGTGCGCCTTACGGTGCGCCTCGGCGATATCCCCTCCTGCGCCGTCTTGAGTTACTGGGGAAACCGCGATGCCACACGGGTTTGCGTGCTTGATGATCGCCACGCAGGGGTCTGCGAAGTCGTAGGCCGCGCGCAGAGCCGCGTCGGTGTCCACGTAGTTGTTGAAGGACATCTCCTTGCCGTGCAGCTGCTCCGCGTTGGCGAGGCTGTCCTGCCCGGCCGCGCCGCCGCCGATGTAGAGCGCGGCGGCCTGGTGCGGGTTCTCGCCGTAGCGCAGCAGCGCGGAGCGCTTGTAGGTCGCGGCGACGAAGTCAGGGAACGGAGACTCGTCGGCCGGGGCGTATACGGACGCGAACCAGGACGCCACGGCCGCGTCGTACGCGGCGGTGTGCGCGAACGCCTCGGCGGCCAGCCGCTTGCGCTGCTCCAGGGTGAAGCCGCCGGTTTCCACCGCGGCCAGCACATCCGGGTAACGCGCCGGGTCGACCACGATCGCGACGCTCGGGTGGTTCTTCGCGGCCGCGCGCACCATCGACGGGCCGCCGATGTCGATCTGCTCGACGCACTCGTCCGGCTGCGCGCCGGAGGCCACGGTCTGGGTGAAGGGGTAGAGGTTCGAGATGACCAGTTCGAAGGGTTCGATGCCGAGCTCGTCGAGCTGCTGAACGTGCTTAGGCAGGCGGCGGTCGGCGAGGATTCCGGCGTGCACCTTGGGATGCAGGGTCTTGACCCGGCCGTCCAGGCACTCGGGGAAGCCGGTCAGCTCGGCGACCTCGGTCACCGGGACGCCGGCGGCGGCGATCCGGGCCGCGGTGCTGCCGGTGGAGACGATGGAGACCCCGGCGGCGTGCAGCCCCCGCGCGAGCTCCTCGAGTCCGGTCTTGTCGTACACGCTGACCAGCGCGCGACGGATGGGGAGCTGGGTGCTCACGGGATGGTCACCTTCCGGTTGCCGACTGGGCCAAGAGAGGGAGCGGCAGCGCCGCCAGGGGTGGGGGAGGAAGAGGGGGCGGAGGAAACGGCGGGAGTCGGCGCGCAGATCAGCGCCGGGGTGATGGTCCAGCCCTTGCGGGCCATCCGGCCGACCTGCTCGACGAGCAGCCGCCGCTCGGCGACCTTGATCCGCTCGTGCAGGCTCTCCTCGTCGTCGCCGTCCTCGACCGGGACCGCGACCTGGGCGATGATCGGCCCGTCGTCGATGCCTGCGGCAACGACGAACAACGTGCAGCCGGTTACCTTTACGCCGTAAGCGAGTGCGTCGCGCGCGCCATGCATGCCGGGGAACGAGGGCAGTAGCGCGGGGTGCGTGTTGACCATCCGGCCGTCGAACTCGGCCAGGAAGTCGGCGCCGACCAGCTTCATGAACCCGGCCGAGACGACCAGATCGGGGGCGTGCCGCCGCACTTCGTCGCGCAGCGCGCGATTCCAGGCGGCTCGGTCGGGATGGTCCTTCACCCGGCACACGAAGGTGGGCACGCCCGCGTCTTCAGCGCGCTTGAGGGCCAGGATGCCGTCTCGGTCCGCGCCGACCGCGACGACCGTCGCGCCGTACGCCGGATCCGCCGCGGCATCGAGCAGGGCTTGGAGGTTGGTTCCGCTGCCGGAGACCAGCACGACGAGACGCGCCGCACGGGATCGCGGCGGCGGATAATGGGAAGGGGCGGTTGACTGCTGAGTTGGGGAAGCCACGACCGCGGCGTCCTTTCAGATCAGTGTTGACTTGACTGACCCGGCGGCCAGGCCCGAGGGCCGGACCAGCGGGATGTGGCCAACGATAGCTAGCGGTACGGTGAGGAGACCAATTCAAGTCATGCGCTACCTCGGCCAGCGATACGGTAGCGGCGCACCGCTCATCCTCCCGTCACCACGGAGCCGAATACTGTGACCGACGCCTCTGCCCGCCAGGACACGCCCGACAACGAAAGCGGCGGACCGTCGTCGGAGGGTAGTAACGACCCTGCGCAGACTGAGCAGAGCGGCCGGAAAGAGAACGGGCAGCAGGACAGCGGACGACAAGACCGCGGGCAGTCGGAGCAGGGGCAGAATCTTCCGGTGCCGCAGTGGTCGGCGCAGCAGCCGGCGCCCGCGCCGTGGTTTCTCGGCCAGCCCGGGCCGATGCCGCCGAACTTCCCGCCCCCGCCGCCGACGCCGTTCCCGCCGGCGCAAGGTGCACCGGGTCAGTACCCGCCGGCCCCGTTGCCGCCGCCCACGCCGGATCAGGCGAATTGGCCCAACCACGCTCCGGGAACGCGGCCGGAGCAGATCCCGGGGCAGTCTCCTCAAGCCGGACAGCCGCCACAGACCGGGCAGCCGCCACAGTCAGGGCAGGCTGGACCGGATGGGCAGTCCAGCCAGCCGAGCGGCCAGGCACCGGACAGCCAAGCGCCGAACAGCCCGCAGCAGCAGCCCGGCAACGTCCCCGCCGACGGCCCGGCCCGACAGCCCGGCCAGAGCCCCGGACCCGCGCTGGGCCCATATGGCAGCCCGCAGCAGCCCGCGCCCTGGCTCGATCCCAACCGGTACAACCCGCAGTCGGGCCAGCGGCCGCCGCAGTACGACCCCCGCTCGCCGTACCAGCCCCCGCAGCCGCCGCGTCAGCAGCAGCAACAGCAGCGCGGCGAGGAGCCGGGCAAGCGCCCCCCGCTCAGTCTGCGCACGCGCTGGGCTCGCGGACTGTCCCTCGGCGGTGCGGCGTGCACGCTGATCACGCTGCTGAATGGTTACCGCAACTTCCCGGACTGGCTGATCGGTGCGTGCGCCGGCCTGGTGATGTCGCTCGGTGGCCTGTGGTTCGGAACCTTCGCTCAGCGCGACGCCCTGCGTAAGTCGCAGCGCGCACCGGAGGCCATCGCGTCGGTGGTGTGGAGCAGCATCTCCTCGCTGATCGCGCTGGCCATCGTGTCCTATTCGCTGATCTTCTTCCCGCAGCTGCGGCAGTACTCCGACTGCATGCGCTCGGCGAACACCATCGCCGGGCAGAGCGTCTGCCAGGAGCAGTTCAAGAACTCGCTGGCCGCGTTGCCGTGAGCGGCGCGGTGAACACCTTCGCCCTGGTCCGGCGCAGCCCGCGGACCTCCGCGCTGCGGTTCGGGGCGGTGGCCGCTGCGTCGGTCGCGGCGGCATGGGTGCATCAGAACCACGATCCAGGCGCGCTGTGCCCGTTGCGGCGGGTGACCGGTGTGCCGTGCCCGTTCTGCGGCTCGACCACGGTGTTCATGGAGGCGGGCGCAGGGCATTGGGGCGCGGCCCTCACGGCGAACCCGGTGACCGTCGTCGCGGCGCTCGTGTTCCTTGCCGCGCCGTTGCTGGCCCTCGATCCGGTCGCGACGCTAAGCCGACTGCCGTCGCGGCTGCTGTGGATCGGCGGCGGGCTACTGCTGGCGGGTTCGTGGCTGTGGCAGCTGCACCGCTTCGGCTTTCTGGGCTAATACCCGTTCAGAGCACTGGAGAATGTGCCGAATCCGGCAAAGCCTGACGATGGGAAGAGGCGAACCCGTCAGGAGGCGCGGATGAGCACGACACCGGATCAGCCGCAGGAGCCGGAGCGTAAGCCGGAGCCATCCGAGCAAGAGGCTGCCGCGGCCCGTGACGCCTTGCATGATCTGCCGAACCAGCCGCAGTCGGACGAGGCCGGTGCGACCGCGTACTCGGCGGTGCCTCCTGCGCTGCCACCGATTGAGGATCCGGCGCAGGGACCGGTGCAGGACCAAACGGTGCAGAACAAGATCGGCGGCATGGGCGAGCAGCCGCGAACCGGTTTCGCACCACCGGCCGCCGACCAGGGCCCACAGCAGAGTCCTTACCAACAGCCACAGCAGCAGGCGGATCAGGAGCCGCAGGATCAGCCCGGATACGGTCAGCAGCCTTATGGGCAACCGCAGTACGGTCAACAGCAGCACGGTCAGCCCCAGTACGGTCAGCCCCAGTACGGTCAACAGCAGTACGGCCAGCAGCCTTCGTATGGCGGCGCCCAATACGGTGGCGCGCAGTATGGCGGTCCGTATCAGGCCGCTCCTCCCCCGCCGCCCTACCAGCAGGGCTACGGCTATCCGGGTGCCGCACTACCCGTCGGCATGCCCCCGCTCGCCGACTGGGGACAGCGCGTCGGTGCCTTCGCCCTCGACAACGGGCCCGCCATCGTCTCCGGCTGGATCGCCGGGGGCGCCCGCAACAACGCCGTCGACGTCGTCTTCGGCATCATCGGCTTCTTCGGGCTGATCTGGGCCATCGTCAACGCCATCAGGGCCGGGCGCAGCGGCCAGTCCTACGGGAAGCGGGCCCTCGGCATCCGGCTCGCTCGCTTCGCCGACGGGCAGCCGGTCGGGGCCGGCCTCGGCTTCCTGCGGTTGTTCCTCAACTGGGTCCTCTGGGTCGCCTGCATCCTGCCCGGCGTCCTCAACCTGCTCTGGCCGCTCTGGGACCGCAAGCGCCAGACCTGGTCCGACAAGATCGCCAAATCCGTCGTCGTGCGCGCTCGGTAGCGCCATCGGTACCGCCGCATCCGGTACCGCACTCGGTCGCGAGAATCGCTTGCCACGGAAGCGGTCTAGCACGTACCAGAACCCGAATCCGACTACCGCGACGAAGGCGAGCTCCACCACCACCGCGAGCCCGACTTCCCACGGCATCGGTCCGACGAGCGACATGGCGCCCGCGGCGACCGGGCCGCCGGAAAGCACCGCGCCTGCCGCGGCGAGCGCGCCGACCGTGGGCAACGCCGCGCCGAGCGCTGCCGCCCGATCCGTGAATCCGCGCAGCGACCGGCCGATGACCAGCACTGCGCCGACGCCGGCGAGGAGCGGGATCGCGAAGACCAAGTAAAGCCACAGCGAACCCGCGCCAGGATGCGGCACCGCCTGCAGCAGCGGCAGCCCCGGCAGCGGCCCGTGGGTAGACCCGCGCACTGAGACCGAACTGCCCGCGCCCACCGCGAAGCCCGGCCCCGCGGCATAGCTGAGCGCCCAGACCACCAGATTCGGCACCAGCGCGAGGTCGATCAGGAACAGGCCGAAGTCCCCCGCAGCGCCCTGTCCGATAGTCGTACCGAGCTGCGCCACCTCGGTGAAACGCAGGCCGACCGCGACCGCAGCAAGCAGCGCGGCGCCGCAGACGAAAACAGCCAGCGCCACCGTTCCCGCGCGCACAGCCGTCGCGGCCCAGCGATCGAGGGTCGGTGTATGGATGCTGAGCAGTCCCGCGCCGAAGGCGCACGAGGCGACCAGGCAGGGATAGCCGGCGGCAGCGCCCAGCGCGGCGTGCAGCGAACCCGAGGCGGCGCTCCAGGCGATGACGAGGGCGGCGAGCGGGTAGCAGGCGGCGAGTGCGGCGAACGCCCAGACACCCGCGTCGAAGCGGTGTGCGGCGTACCTCCCGGCGAGCAGCAGCGAGACGGCGGGCAGGATGGTGAAGCCGAGTGGGGAAAGACCGAAGGGGCCGTCAGGGGTCTGCAACAGCACGTGGTGCGCGGCAAGCCAGAGTTGCCCGGAGACGTGCAGCGGCTCCGCGTACGACCCGGCGCTCGGCGCCGCCATCGCCCACACGGCGAGGGTCAGCGCGGCCGCGACCAGCCAGCCACCGGCCGCGATGACGACGGCGGTTCCAGCACCGACCGCGATTTCGGAGGCGTGGCTGAGCACGGCCTGCACAGCACGGCCGAGGAGGTCGACGGCCTCGCCCCGAAGCGCGGCGACGCGACCGGACAATCCGGCGGACCCGTACTCGTCGTAGCCCGGATCAAGGTCCAGCCATACGCAGTCTTCCGGTTCTGATCCGGGCGGCGGCGCCGAGCCGTTTTCCGGGGCGGGCTCGGTCTCGATCCCGGCGTCAGGCGGCGCTGCGGCGTCGACGGGTGGCTGCGGGCTGTCGGCCATGGCACCCATGCTGGGCGCCGAGACGTGCGCAAACAGCGCAGGCGCGCCCGTCCTTCACCCAAGTGAAGGACGGGCGCGCCTGCAACCGCCAGGGCGTCGACGCCTTGCGGCACGCGATGACGTCGTGGAGCGTGACGTCGTAACGCGTGGCGTCGGGCTGCTCAGAGCGCTTCGACGATCTCGCGCATCAGCCGCGCGGTCTCGGACGGCGTCTTGCCGACCTTCACGCCCGCGGCCTCCAGCGCTTCCTTCTTGGCCTGCGCGGTGCCGGAGGACCCGGACACGATCGCGCCGGCGTGGCCCATGGTCTTGCCCTCGGGGGCGGTGAAGCCCGCGACGTAGCCGACCACCGGCTTGGTGATGTGCTCCTTGATGTACGCCGCGGCCCGCTCCTCGGCGTCGCCGCCGATCTCGCCGATCATCACGATCGCGGCGGTCTCCGGGTCGTCCTGGAACGCCTGGAGCGCGTCGATGTGCGTGGTGCCGATGACCGGGTCGCCGCCGATGCCGACCGCGCTGGAGAAGCCGAGGTCACGCAGCTCGTACATCATCTGGTAGGTCAGCGTGCCGGACTTCGAGACCAGGCCGATCTTTCCGGCCTTGGTGATGTCGGCCGGGATGATGCCGGCGTTCGACTTTCCGGGGCTGATCAGGCCGGGGCAGTTCGGGCCGATGATGCGCGTGCCCTTGCCCTGGGCATACGCCCAGAACTCGGTCGAGTCGTGCACCGGAATGCCCTCGGTGATCACCACGGCCAGCGGGATGCCGGCGTCGATGGCCTCGATCACCGCTCCCTTGGCGAAGGCCGGGGGCACGAAGATGACCGAGACGTCGGCGCCGGTCTGCTTCATCGCCTCAGCCACGGAGCCGAAGACGGGGATCTGAACACTGTCGATCTCCACCTTCTCCCCGGCCTTGCGCGGGTTGACCCCGCCGACGATCTTGGAGCCGGAGGCGAGCATGCGGCGCGTGTGCTTCATGCCCTCAGAGCCGGTCATGCCCTGAACGATGATCTTCGAGTTCTCGTCGAGGAAGATGGCCATTGTTCGTCACTCCCCTACTTCGCCGCGGCGAGCTCGGCCGCGCGCGCGGCGGCACCGTCCATGGTGTCCACCTGCTCGAGCCCGGGCAGCCCGGCCTCGGTCAGGATCTTGCGGCCGAGCTCGGCGTTGTTGCCGTCGAGCCGGACCACCAGCGGCTTGGTGACCGCCTCGCCGCGCGACTCGAGCAGCGCGAAGGACTGCACGATGCCGTTGGCCACCGCGTCGCAGGCGGTGATGCCGCCGAAGACGTTGACGAACACCGACTTGACCGCCGGGTCGCCCAGGATGATCTCCAGGCCGTTGGCCATCACCTCGGCCGAGGCGCCGCCGCCGATGTCCAGGAAGTTGGCGGGCTTGACGCCGCCGTGCGCCTCTCCGGCGTAGGCGACCACGTCCAGGGTGGACATGACCAGGCCGGCGCCGTTGCCGATGATGCCGACCTCGCCGTCCAGCTTCACGTAGTTGAGGTGCTTCTCCTTGGCCTTGGCCTCCAGCGGGTCGGCCGCGGCCTTGTCCTCGAGCTCGGCGTGGTGCGGCTGGCGGAAGGCGGCGTTGCCGTCGATGGTGACCTTGCCGTCCAGCGCGGTGATCTTGCCATCCGGAGTCTTGACCAGGGGGTTGACCTCGACCAGGAGCGCGTCCTCTTCGACGAAGACCTTCCACAGGCTCTGCAGCACGTCGGCGATCTGGTCGGCGACCTCAGCGGGGAAGTTCGCCGCCGCGACGATCTCGCGGGCCTTCTCGGGGGTCACGCCTACGCTCGCGTCGACCGGGACCTTGGCCAGCGCCTCGGGCTTGGTGACCGCGATCTCCTCGATCTCCATGCCGCCCTCGACCGAGGCCATCGCCAGGAAGGTGCGGTTGGCCCGGTCCAGCAGGAAGGAGACGTAGTACTCGGCCTCGATGTCCGCGGTCACCGCGAGCATCACCTTGTGGACCGTGTGGCCCTTGATGTCCATGCCGAGGATCTGCTCGGCCTTCGCCCGCGCGTCGGCGGGGTCCGCGGCCAGCTTCACGCCGCCGGCCTTACCGCGGCCGCCGGTCTTGACCTGGGCCTTGACCACCGCCTTGCCGCCGAGTCTGGCCGCGGCCGCCTCGGCTTCCTGCGGCGTCCCGGCCACTTCAGCCGGCAGGACCGGCACACCGTGCTTGGCGAAGAGGTCCCTCGCCTGGTACTCGAAAAGATCCACGCGCGTCCGTCCTCAGTGACTGACGGCTCGGGGCGGCTGCTCGTCCCCGGCCTACCTAGGAAGCTCCTATGAGGTTATCCCGGTTCGGTGAATGGCCCGTAACCGGCCGCGTGTGATGTGCGTCTACAGCAGCGGTGTCCGGTAGCCGGAC
>NZ_DATNGK010000062.1:0-87050 GCF_035605935.1 Actinocrinis sp.
ACTCCGGGTGCACATCGTGCTTCTGCGCCGCCTCGGCGTCGTGGAAGAGGTCGAACATCCGCTTGCCGACCAGCATGTGCTGCCACAGCGGCACCGGACGGTGCTCGCTGACCATCACCCCGGTCTCGCCGCGGACGGTGACCAGCCAGTCGGCGAACTCCTCGGCGTTGGACACCGTCGCGGAGAGGGAGACGAGCGTCACCGACTCGGGCAGGTGGATGATCACCTCCTCCCAGACCGCGCCGCGGAACCGGTCGGCGAGGTAGTGCACCTCGTCCATGACCACGTAGCCGAGTCCGTCGAGCGCCGAGGAACCGGCATAGAGCATGTTGCGCAGCACCTCGGTGGTCATCACCACCACCGGCGCGTCGCCGTTGATCGAGTTGTCGCCGGTCAGCAGGCCGACATTGTCCGCGCCGTGCCGCTTGACCAGGTCGCCGTACTTCTGGTTCGACAGCGCCTTGATCGGCGTGGTGTAGAAGCACTTGCGGCCCCGGGCCAGCGCCATATGCACGGCGAACTCGCCGACCACGGTCTTACCGGCACCGGTGGGGGCCGCGACCAGCACCCCGTGCCCCTCCTCAAGGGCCCGGCACCCGTCGAGCTGGAACTGGTCTAGGCCGAAGGGATAGAGCTGGGCGAAACCGCTCAGCTGCGTCCGCTCCTCGGCCTGGCGGCGGCGGGCGGCGGCAAACCGCTCGGCGGGCGAGGTCATGCCTCAATCCTAGGCGACGCCGCAGACAGGCCGCTGATCGTTTTGGAAGCGCGCCGTTCTGAAGCGCAGTCGAGGCTCGGTCAGGCCGCGGGCGCCGGGCCGGGTACGTACGCGCGCAGCGCCCGCGGAACAGTCTCGACGCGTGCGGGCAGCACCCCGGCCCACTCGCCGTCGGCCCAGATCGAGACGATCTGCTCTGGTCGCCCCGGCTCGGTGCGGCAGGAAAGCTCGACGGCGCTCGCGTTCTGGACGTGCACCCGCGGATGGGCGACATGCCGCCCGCTGAACACCTTCGGGAAGATCCGCAGCAGCGTCAGCTTGGCGACCCGGTCAACGCTGGTGATCTGGAAGATCCCGTCGCGCGGATCGGCCTGCGGGCAGATTTGCATGCCGCCGGCATAGGACGGGCCGTTGCCGACCGCGATCAGCATCCCGTCGAATTCGACGCGCGTCTGGCCATCGGCTTGGAGGGCGAACGGGATCGCCCTGAACGGGCCGAGTTCGGCGAGTAGCGCGAGGGTGTAGCGCGACGGCCCGCGCGGTCGGCGCATCCGGTTGGCCCGCTCGTTGACCTTCGAATCGAGACCGCAGGCGAGAACCGTGCCGAACCAGCGCGCAGTCAGCGAGCCGGGGCCGCTGATCCGGCCGAGGTCGAAATCGTCGGTGTGCCCGGCAGACACGATGCCGACCGCAGCCTCCGGGTCACGCAGCGGCAGGCCGAGGTACCGCGCGACGTCGTTGCCTGTACCGGCTGGAATCACGCCGAGCGGGATGCCGGTCCCGGCGACCAGTTGCAGGCCGAGGCTGACCATGCCGTCGCCGCCGACCACAACGACGCTGTCCGCATCATCGTCGAGAAGCGCACGGGCGGTCTTCGCAGCCTGCTCAGCACTTTGCTCCATGACCAACCGAACGTCATGTCCCGCGGCTTCAAGCGCGGCTCGCGCACGCTCGCCGTACTGGCGGCCCCTCCCCTTGCCGGAGGTCGGGTTGACGACGAGCGCGAGCCGACGTGGCGCGCTCACCCACGACCCGCGGTCACGAGATGTCTTCGAGGCTGTCGGTCCGCTCTACCGGCGCGGGCGTCAGGTCGAGCGACGAGGCTTCGTCCGGGGAGAGCTGGTGGATCGGGTCGGCGGCCCGGCGCGCGGCGCGGCGCTTGTCATTGGCCAGCGCGATGCCGATGGCACCGAAGTACAGCAGGCAGATCGGGACGGCCAGCACGCTCATGCCGATCGGGTCGCCGGTGGGCACCGCGATGGCGGAGAACACGAAGATCGCCAGCACGACGACTCGCCAGGACTTGCGCATCCGATCACCGCTGAGGATCCCGATGAAGTTGAACAGCACCAGGATCAGCGGCAGCACGAAGGAGGCGCCGAAGACCACCATCATCCGCAGGAAGAACACCAGGGTGGTGTCCAGCGGCAGCTGCGCGGCCACACCCGCGGGCACGAAGCCCATCAGGACTCGAAGGATGGTCGGGAAGAAGATGTAGCAGAGCGTCGCACCGGCGGCGAACAGCGGGATGGCCGCGCCGATGAAGGTCAGGCTGTACTTCTTCTCCTTCTTGTACAGCCCCGGCGCGAGGAACGCCCACAGCTGGTACAGCCACACCGGTGCGGCCAGCACGATCCCGGAGAACATCGCGATCTTGAACGCCAGGGTGATGCCCGCGCTCGGACCGATCAGCACCAGCACGCCGTTGCGGCAGTCCTTGGTGGGCTGCCCGACCCCGTGGATCGACTTGATGTTGCAGATCGGAGTCTCGAGCACGTTGACGATGTGGCGGTAGAAGATGAAACCGACGATCCCGGCGACCACGATCGCCAGCGCCGACCTGACCAGCCGCGAGCGCAGCTCTCGGATGTGCTCCATGAGCGGCATCCGCGCCGCGTCATCCGCCGAGCGTCCGGCCTTACCAGTCACGTCCGGTGCCACCCGTTCTCGTCGTCGTGATGGTGCTGCCTGTCATTTCTTCGGGCGTCCGGAAGCCGGGTCGACGACATCCTCCGGGTCCGCCACGATGGTGCGCTTCGGCGGCGGCGGGACATCGTCACGCAGCGCCTGCGCCTCGGCTTTGAGGATACGGCGAGTCTTGCCGAGATCGCGCATCGCACCAGGTAGCCGCTTCCATCCGAACAGGATGAGGCCGATTGCGATGAGAACGAACAGCCCTTCAGCACGAAGCAACATCGTGACGCGCCCTTTCAACGGCAGGTCCGCGGGCACGGCGGACCGATTCGCCATGCCGCCTTAACGTTTCAGCCGGTCGCGGACCTTGTCAACGGTCGGGCCGGGAGCCGTTGCCGAGCTGTGCTTGTGCGAGACCGGCCTTGATCGGCTCGGCGGCCTGCGACACCACCCGACTGGCTCGGCCCAGTTCCCGGGAGAGGTCCTTGGCGGCGCGGAACACACCGAAAGCGAAGAAGCCGATCGCGGCGAGCGCTGCTACGGCGAGACTCGCCCCAACGATGACCCAGACCATCACGGAGACGACCCTACCGGCTATCGGCCGTCGTAACGCAGCGGCGTCTCCACGTGCACCACGCTACGCATCCGGTACAGCGCATGCGCTACTTGCGCCGCCCTCACCAGCCACACTCAACTCCGCCGCTCCGGCATCGCGCAGCGCGTCGCGCAACGCCTCGTCCGCCGACCTACGCACCCGTAGGCCGCAGTCCGGACAGCTGAACATGTACTCCCAGCGCCCGGACCGCCCCACCAGCCGCACCGAAGCGAGCGTGACGACGCGCGGCCCGCATACCTCGCAACGCACGCGCACCGCCGTCGCGCCGTCCGGACTCTCGGTCACGCCACGGCGTCCGCTCCGTAGGCAGCCAGCGCCGCTGAGGCCGTGTCGCGCACCCGCGCGGCGAACTGCTCCGGCCCCAGTACCCGGGCCGCGCCGCCGAGCCGCAGCACCAGCCTTCTGATCCGATCCTGGTCCGCCGCGCGCAAGGTGACCCGCAGCCAGCCGTCGCGCTCCGCGTCCTCCTCGACGGTTTCGCAGGGGTAGTACTCAGGCACCCAGCGAGCCTCCGGCGCCAGCTCCAGCGTCACCAGCGGAGCGTCCTCGCTCACGCGCAGCGCCGAGGCCGGCGCCTCCTCGGTGAGGTCGAGACCCTTGGCGTCCGCGGGCGGCTCGGCCGGAAGGTCCAGCACCTCGATCCCGACGACGCGGTCGAGCCGGAACACCCGCACCGCCTGCGAAACGCGGCACCAGCCCTCCAAGTACGCCCGGCCGGCCAGCAGCGCGACGCGCATCGGGTCCACGTCCCGCTCGGTCACCTCATCGCGAGATGGCACGTAGTAGCGCAAGTGCACCAGGCGCTTGTCTGCCAGTGCCCGCTGCGCCGCCTCGAAGACCACGTCGCGTGCCTCGAAGGCCACCGAGAGCCGCTCGGCCACCCGCCCGGCCTCACCGGTCGCGCTCTCCAGCTTGGCCAGTGCGCGGTCCAGCGCGTCACGGTCGGCGATCCCGGGCACCTGCGCCAGCGCCCGCAGCGCGACCAGCAATGCGACCGCCTCCCGGGTGGAGAGGCGCAGCGGCCTGACGATCGGCTTCGCGGCGTTCTCCAGGTGGATCGCGCCGCCCTCCTCGACGTGCGCCTCCATCAAGTCGTCGGCGAAGCCACCGGGCAGCCCGCAGAACCACAGCACGTTGAGGTCCTTGGCGACCTGCTTTGTGGTGACCCCGAACTCCTCGGCGACCTGGTCAACCGTGCTGCCAGGGTGGCTGAGCAAGTAGGGCACGAGGTTCAGCAGCCGCTCGACCTGCGAGACCGCGGTGCTCACGACGCCACCTCAAGCCGCTTGTGATGCTTCCCGGTTCCGACCCCGTCGACCGGCAGCACCGGGCCGTTCTCCTGAGCCAGCGCGCCGGCCGGAGTCGAGACCGACGCCGCGATCGCACGCAGGTTGCTGATCACTGCCGCGCGCAGCGACGGCGGATCCAGCACCACCACGTCCGCACCGTACTCGGCCAGCCAGCCGGCCGTATCGGCGTAGGCGGTGATCACGATCGTGTCCCAGCCATCGTCGCCCTCGGCGATCGAGGTGGCGCCCCGACGCAGCGGAAAACAGGTGCCCTCGCGTACCCGCAGGGTCGCGGGGCCAAGGTCCGCGCTGCTGCGCTCGGCGAAGGTGTCCACGTGCGCACGCACGTCGAGCCGGTCCGGCACCTTGTGTTCTGGCGCGCGGCCGGTCAGCAGCACCGGACTGGTGATCCGGTCGAGCCGGAACACCCGCGCGTCATCGCGGCCGAGGTCGAACCCGGCCAGGTACCAGCGTCCGCGCCAGGAGTCGATGGTCCACGGCTCTACCTCGCGTACCCGCACCTCGCCGTCCGAGCGGCGATAGGAGAATCGCACCACCTGACGGTCATACACGGCCTCGAGCAGTGGCTCGAAGGCCGGGGCCTCGATCCGCACCCGTGGCTCGATCCCGGCCGGCGCGGCCTCCCCGATGTCCAGCCCGGCTGCCTTGAGCTTGAGCAACGCCGAAGACGCGGCTTGCGCCAGCGTCGCCTGCTGCCAGAACCGCGCGGCCACCCCGATCGCCGCGGCCTCGTCCGGCTCCAGGTGCAACTCGGGCAGCGCGTACTCCCCGGGGGCGATCCGGTAACCGACCTCGTCCTCGAAAAGCGCGCTGACGGTGCCCACTTCAAGCGGGATGCCGAGTTCCCGCAACTCCTCCTTGTCCCGTTCGAACATCCGCTCGAAAGCCTCATCAGTCGGACAGTTGCGATACGGCTCCAAAGTCGCGCGCAACCGCTCCTTCGTGACGAAGGTCCGCGACGCGAGCAGGCAGATCACCAGGTTGACCAGCCGCTCGGTCTTGCTCGCTGGCATACGCCGACTCCCTCCTCGTCGTCGCTGCACCCCGTTGCCAACGGTGCGCCTCCGACGCTACTGCGTCCGTACGGACTTCCGCATCAAAGGCACTTCGAACGCAACCAAGGGACGCACAATACCCAATAGGCTTGACCGCCGTGATCAGTTGGCGAGCAGGACGCGTTACCGCCCTCGGCCGCGCCTGGCGCGGAGCACGGGAGTTGACCGCCGACGTGGACGGTACGTCAGTCAAGGCGCTGGCTTATCCGCTGCTGACCGGCGAGCCCGCGGTCGGCGACCGCGTACTGCTCAACACCACCGCGCAGACGATGGGCCTCGGAACCGGTGGCTATGCGATGGTAGTCGCTCTGCCCGATCGGCTGCCCGAGGACGCGCCATCGGGGCCGGGCCATCTGGTCAAGGCGCGCTACACGCCGCTCCAGGCCATTGTGTTAGGAGCGGACGAACAGGACTCCCCGCACCACGAACTCCTTCGCGACGCCGATTCGCTCGACGGCATGCCGGTCGTCGCCGCCGACCTGCACTCGGCGCTGCCGGCCGTGTGCGCCGCGATTCTGGCCGATCGGCCCGGCACCCGCATCGCGTATGTGATGAGCGACGGCGGCGCGCTACCGCTGTGGTTCTCGCGCACTGTCGCAGGGTTGCGGGACGCCGGTTGGCTGATCGGCTCAGTGACGGTCGGCCAGGCACTTGGCGGCGACCTCGAAGCCGTCACCGTGCACACCGGCCTGCTCGCCGCGCATCTGATCCTGCGCGCGGACATCGCGATCGTCACCCAAGGCCCTGGGAACCTCGGGACCGGCACCCGCTGGGGCTTCTCCGGAGTGGCCTGCGGCGAGGCGGTGAACGCGGCCGGCGTGCTCGGCGGCCGGCCGGTCGGCGTGCTGCGGATCTCCGAAGCCGACGCGAGGGATCGGCACCGCGGCCTCAGCCATCACAGCCTGACCTCATACGGCCGCGTTGCCCTCTCCCCTGCTGAATTAGCCGTGCCTTCAGAGTCCGGTGCGTTCTGGGATGCGGTCCGTGAGCAGGCCAAGGAACTGACGCCGCGTCACACCGTGCACGAGATCGACTGCACGGGTCTCGACGAGGCGTTGGCAACCAGCCCGGTCGGCCTCTCCACGATGGGCCGCGGGCCGGACTCCGATCGGGCGAACTTCCTGGCCGCGGCCGCCGCGGGGCGTCTGGCGGCGAGCCTGCTGGATCGCTGATCCGGCCGAACGCTGCCGCGTCCGCGCGCCCCTGGCGGTGCGACCGTCCCTGCCCGCCGGCCGCCCGGCTATGGCAGGGTAGGACGGACAGATGATCGACCGAGAGGAACGAGCCGAGATGGCACTGCAGAAGCCGGAGATCGACTTCCCGGACGGCCCGCCGCCCGCCGACCTGGAGATCAAGGATCTGTGGGAGGGCGACGGCCCGGAGGCGGCCGCCGGTCACAACGTCACTGTGCACTACGTCGGCGTCTCGCACGCCAGCGGCGAGGAGTTCGACGCCTCCTGGAACCGCAACGCCCCGTTCCAGTTCCCGCTCGGCAAGGGCCGGGTCATCGCGGGCTGGGACCGCGGCGTGGCCGGGATGAAGGTGGGCGGCCGCCGGCAGCTGACCATCCCCGCACACCTCGCCTACGGGGACCGGGGCGCCCCGCCGGTCATCAAGCCGGGCGAGACGCTGATCTTCGTGGTGGACCTGCTCGGCGTCAGCTGACACCAACACCAGGCGCCCTCGGCGGCCTTCATGGCCGGCCGAGGGGCCCGAAGTCTCACAGCGCGTCGATGATGTCCACGACGAAGACGAGGGTGTCATTCGCGCCGATTCCGGCGTCGGCTTGGCCGCCTGACGGCCCGTAGCCCAACGCCGGCGGGATCACCAGCAGCACCCGGTCGCCGACATGCTTGCCGACCAGGCCCTGATCCCAGCCCTTGATCACCTTGCCGGCGCCGATCACGGTGCTGAACGCCTGCTTGTGGGTGAATGAGGAGTCGAAGTTCTTTCCGGTGTTCCAGTCCACGCCGGTGTACTGCATGACCAGGGTCCGGCCGCTTTGCACCGTCTCCCCGCTGCCGTGGATCAGCGTGTCCGAGACCAGCGAAGCCGGCGGTTTGGTGCCAGACGGAATCGTCACCTGGGGATTGCCGGATCCGGGGTCACCAGTCACCTTGGGCAGCGCCGCGCCGGCCTGACCGCTCTGCTTGCCGGTGATGTCCGCGGTCGGCTGGTAGCCCCCGACGACGTCGAGCACGAACACCAGGTCGTCAGTCGGGCCGACCCCGGCCTGCGCATTGCCCTGGCTGCCGAAGGCGTCGGCGGGCGGCGCGACCACTTCGATCCGGCTGCCGATGCGCGCGCCGGTCAACGCCGTGTTCCAGGCGGGCAGCAGGCTGTTGGAGCCGAGGGTGACCACCTGCGGCTGGTTCGGCGTCTTGCCGCCGTCAGTCGAGTAGGTGTTGCCCAGTTCCTTCGCCCCGGTCCAGTTCAGGACGGTGTAGTTGACCGCCGCGAGCTGCCCGTTCGCCAGGGCCGCCCCGCTGCCCTGCACCAGAGTCTTGGTCTCCAGCTTGGCCGGCGCGGCAGTACCGCTCGGCAAAGTGATCGCGGCCTTCTGTCCGACCGGCCCGCTGACTTGCGGGAACGCTCCTCCCGAGGCCTGAGTTGAACTTGGGCTCGAGCTGCATCCCGCCGCGAGCGCGCCTGCCAGCGCCAGTGGCAAGACCGACAGCGCGGCCTTGGTGAGGGCGGCCGTGCCGCGATGCGCCGTGGACCGGGCCCGCTGACTGATCATCCGTCTTTCATCCAACACGGGCCCAACCCTACAAGGCCGCTACATCGACGCGATAAGTTTCTCCACACGTTCGTCCACGGAGCGGAACGGGTCCTTGCACAGAACCGTGCGCTGAGCCTGGTCGTTCAGCTTCAGGTGCACCCAGTCCACGGTGAAGTCCCGGCGCTGCTCCTGCGCCCGCTTGATGAACTCGCCGCGCAGCTTGGCCCTGGTGTTCTGCGGCGGCACCGACTTAGCCGCGAAAATGTCCAGGTCACGCGCTGTGCGATCAACCATCCCACGCCGCTCGAGCAGGTAGTACAGGCCCCGGCGGCGGCTGATGTCGTGGTAGGCCAAGTCCAGCTGCGCCACTCGCGGGTGCGAGATCGGCAGGTCGTACTTCTCCTGGTAGCGCTGGATCAGCCGGTACTTGATCACCCAGTCGATCTCGCGCTCGATCTTGGACAGATCACCCATCTCGATCGCGTCCAGGGTGCGCTCCCACAGGTTCAGCACCCGCGCTACCGAGTCCGTGCGCAGATCGCGCCGGTCGGCGAAATCCGCGGCCTTGCTCAGGTACTCGCGCTGGATCTCCAGCGCGGAGACCTCGCGTCCATTGGCGAGCCGGATCCGGCGCTGCCCGGTCAGGTCGTGGCTGACCTCGCGGATCGCCCGGATCGGGTTCTCCAGGGTCAGATCGCGCATCACCAGCCCGGCCTCGACCATGCGCAGCACCAGGTCGGTGGCCCCGACCTTGAGCATCATCGTGGTTTCGCTCATATTCGAGTCGCCGACGATGACGTGGAGGCGCCGATAACGCTCGGCATCAGCGTGCGGCTCGTCCCGCGTGTTGATGATCGGGCGGGAACGCGTGGTCGCGGAGCTGACGCCTTCCCAGATGTGCTCGGCCCGCTGGCTGACGCAGTAGACCGCGCCGCGCGGGGTGGGCAGCACCTTTCCGGCGCCACAGATCAGCTGACGGGTCACCAGGAACGGGATCAGCACGTCGGCCAGCCGGGAGAACTCCCCGTGCCGGGTCACCAGGTAGTTCTCGTGGCAGCCGTAGGAGTTTCCGGCCGAGTCGGTGTTGTTCTTGAACAGGTACACATCCCCGGCGATGCCCTCTTCGTGCAGGCGGCGCTCGGCATCGACGAGCAGACCCTCCAGGATCCGCTCGCCCGCCTTGTCGTGCACGACGAGTTCCTCGATCGAGTCGCACTCGGGAGTCGCGTACTCAGGGTGCGAGCCGACGTCCAGGTACAGCCGGGCGCCATTACGCAGGAACACATTGGAGGAACGGCCCCAGGACACCACGCGGCGGAACAGGTATCGGGCCACTTCGTCCGGGGACAACCGCCGCTGCCCTCGGAAGGTGCACGTGACGCCGTATTCGTTCTCTAGTCCGAAGATCCGACGGTCCATCGGTTCCCCACCGCCCTCAACTGTCCTAGGGGATATGTGGACTCTTACAAATACCTATCCATTGCCGCGCACTGCCAACCCGCCACGTCGCCAGCTGGGGTGATGCCTCAGCCGCGCGAACCGGCCTCGTCGTCTCCGTCCTCGAGCACGTCGTCGATATCGTCCAGAATGTCGCCCTGCTCGGCCGAGGCACCGGACTTCGCACCACTCTTGCCGCCACCGGAGGCGGGAGCGGTGCCACCCTCGCCAGCCGTCGGCGCACTCGCGGCCGCGTCGGCTCCATCTGCGTCGCCGCCGTCGCCGGTCCCGTTGTCGCCGTTCCCGTTGTCACTGACGGCAGCCTCATCCGCGCCCGGCTCGTCCGCTAGCAGCCGGGACAGTTGCGCGCCGACCAGGCGACGGAACTTGCGGTCCCGCTTGCGGCTTCGGTCGAGGACCGCGACCTCAAGTTGAGTCGGGGACAGCTCGCGGGTCTCCGTACCGTCACGCCCGAGCGCCGCGACGGCCGTTCGCAGGGCCGCACCGAGGTGAGCGCCCTCGGCGTAGCTGCCCTCAAGCACCCGGCTGACCTCGTCGGCCGCGCCGCCGATCACCACGAAACCGTGTGCGTCGGCCACCGAGCCGTCGTAGGTAAGCCGGTAGATCTGATCCTGCTCGGGGCGGTCGCCGACCTCGGCGATGATCAGCTCGACCTCGTACGGCTTGCCGCCCGCCTCGGAGAAGATGGTGCCGAGGGTCTGCGCGTAGGCATTGGCCAACCCGAGCGCCGAGACGTCGCGCCGGTCGTAGAGATAGCCGCGGGTGTCCGCGAGCCGCACCCCGGCCTGTCGCAGATTCTCGAACTCGTTGTACTTACCGGCCGCCGCGAAGCCCACCCGGTCGTAGATCTCGCTGATCTTGTGCAGCACCCGGGAGCGGTTCTCCGCAACGAAAAGGATGCCGCCGTCGTAGTTGAGCACCGCCACCGAGCCGCCGCGCGCGATGTTCTTGCGCACATAGTCGGCCCGGTCCTTCATCAACTGCTCGGGCGACACGTAGAACGGGGTCGTCATGGATTCCTCGTCGTCTGTCGGTCTGAGAGGGAGTGAGGCGCGCGGCGTTTAGCGCAGCGGGGCCTGCGGACCGTCCGGGGAGCCGTAGCGCGCCTCGACGATCTCGTGGACCAGTACGGAGACCTCGTCCTCGGGCAGCCGGCGGTAGCCCTCCTCGGTGACGACCGCGACCACCGGGTAGATCTTCCGGGTCAGGTCCGGGCCACCGGTCGCCGAGTCGTCGTCGGCCGCGTCATAGAGCGCCTGGATGGCGGCCGTCGCCGCGCCCGTGGCGTCCAGGTCGCTGCGGTAGAGCTTCTTCAGCGCACCGCGCGCGAACACCGAACCGGAGCCGACGGAGAAGAAGCCGTGCTCGGGGTACTGCCCGCCAACCGGGTCGTAGCTGAAGATCCGGCCCTCGCCGCTCTCCAGGTCGTAGCCGGCGAACAACGGCACCACCGCGAGCCCTTGCATGGCCAGGCCGAGGTTGCCGCGGATCATGGTCGCGAGCCGGTTCGCCTTACCGTCCAAGGACAGCTCGACGCCCTCGATCTTCTCGTAGTGCTCGAGCTCGACCTGGAAGAGCTTGACCATCTCCACCGCGATGCCGGCCGTGCCCGCGATGCCCACGACCGAGTACTCGTCGGCGGGAAAGACCTTCTCGATGTCGCGCTGCGCGATCATGTTCCCCGCGGTAGCGCGCCGGTCCCCCGCCATCAGCACGCCACCGGGGAAGGTGAGCGCCACGATGGTGGTCCCATGCGGCAGATCGAGAGGCACGGAACCTCCTGTCCTCCCGAGCGCGGCCATTCGCCGCCCGGGCAGATATTCGGGGTTATACGCCGCGAGGAACTCGGTGAACGAGGATGTACCGGATTGCATGAAAGCGCCGCCCATCAGGCCGCCGCCAGTCCCGGCAGCCTGCCCTGGAAACCGTCCAGCCCCTTGCCCTTCCACGAGCTCCCTCTCATCAGGTAGTTGACCGCACGCATCAGACTACGTATGTCGTCCGGAAGTTGCCGAGTCCTTGGTTGCAGTTGAAGCACAGGATGCCTCGTACCTTACCCGTCTCGTGGTCGTGATCGATGTGTCCGGGCCGGGCCGCTCACAGATCAGGCAACTGTCGCAGAGTTCCGAAGTCCGAAGCGGTCACGGCAGTACAGCGCGTGGCTGTCCTCGGACGCCTTCCGCTGCAAAACTCCACGATCGGCTTCGTCTCGCCGCAATCCCTACAACTTTTCTCCCCGTACCTTCCGTCTCGCATCCCCGCTCATCAGCTTCCTGATTACCTAGCGCTACACTCGCAGTTCATAGCGTCATTGGCCGCCCTTCTGTACGAACGAGCGGACGAACGACTCCGCGTCCGTCTCGAGGACCTCGTCGATTTCGTCCAAGACGTCGTCGACATCCTCGGAGAGCTTCGCGTGACGCTCCTTCAGATCACTGGTCTCGTCGACGAATTCCTCGTCGACCTCTTCGCTCTGCTTGGAGGCGCGCTCCTGCCCGCCGCTGTCCTTGGCCGCCACGGTGATCACCCGCATTCATCGAGAAAAACAGACACTGTGAGAAGAACAGACACTGTCGTGCCAGGTCGTTGCGACGCTTCCGGGCCGTACGAAGGGACCGGAGGCCATGATCAGACACTACGCCGCAGCACCGACAAAAGCAGGGGCGAAAATCGGTCCCGCGGCGGCCCACCCACGGCCTTTGATCACAGCTTCCCCCGGCGCGTCCGGTTCACACGTTCGGACGCTGTGGGCGAACTCGGCTGTGTCGAGGAGACTGGCCGGGGTGGTCGATGGGCTCTGGGCGCGTTCCGGCTCAGTTGCCGGTGATCTCGCGCACTAGATCGGTAGCGGTACGGCAGCGGTCGATCAACGCTTCGACGTGCTGCTTGGTGCCGCGCAGCGGATCGAGGGTCGGCACGCGCTGCAACGATTCGCGGTCCGGCAGGTCGAAGATGACCGAGTCCCAGGACGCCGCCGCGACCGAGTCCGCGTACTTGTCTAGACACCGGCCCCGGAAATAGGCGCGGGTGTCCGCTGGAGGCTGGTCTACGGCCCTGCGGATCTCCGCGTCGGTGGTGATGCGCTCGAAGCGGCCGCGGGCCGCCAAGCGCTGGTATAGGCCCTTTGCGGGCCGCACATCCGCGTACTGGAGGTCGACCAGATGCAGCCGCGCGTTGTCCCAGTCGATCCCGTCCCGCGTGCGGTACCCCTCGAGGATTTCCAGCTTGGCGACCCAGTCCAGTTCCCGGTTCAGCGACATCGGGTCGGTCTCGAGCCGGCTCAGCACGGATTCCCAGCGGTCGAGCACGTCCCGGGTGACCTCGTCAACGTCCGTGCCGTACTTGTCCTCGACGTACTTGCGGGCCTGCTCGAAGTACTCCATCTGCAGCTGAACCGCCGTCAGCTTCCTTCCGGAGCGCAGCGTCACCAGATGCTTGAGGCTCGGGTCGTGGCTGACCTCATGCAGCGTCTTGACCGGCTGGTCGACCGAGAAGTCGACGGACATGAACCGGTCCTCGATCATGGCGAGCACCAGGCTGGTGGTGCCCATCTTCAGGAACATCGAGACTTCGGCCAGGTTCGCGTCGCCGATGATGACGTGCAGCCGGCGGTAGCGCTCCGGGTCCGCGTGCGGTTCGTCGCGCGTGTTGATGATCGGGCGCTTGAGCGTGGTCTCCAGGCCGACCTCGACCTCGAAATAGTCCGCGCGCTGCGAGATCTGGAAGCCGTTGGCCCGGCCGTCCTGGCCGATGCCCACGCGGCCGGCTCCGGCGACCACCTGGCGGCTGACGAAAAACGGGGTGAGGTGCCGCACGATGTCCGCGAACGGCGTCGTACGCGCCATCAGATAATTCTCGTGGGAGCCGTAGGAGGCGCCCTTGTTGTCCGTGTTGTTCTTGTACAGGTTGATCGGCAGCGAGCCGGGCACGGTCGCGGCGTGCCGAGCCGCCTCGGCCATGATCCACTCACCCGCCTTGTCCCAGATCACCGCGTCGCGCGGGTTGGTGACCTCGGGGGTGGAGTACTCGGGGTGGGCATGGTCGACGTACAGGCGGGCGCCGTTGGTCAGGATGACGTTGGCCAGACCCGAGTCCTCGTCGGTCAGCTGGCTGGCGTCGGCAAGTTCCCGGGCCAGATCGAAGCCCCGGGCGTCACGCAGCGGGTTCTCCTCCTCGAAGTCCCAGCGTGCGCGGCGGGCCCGGTGCATCGCGGTCGCGTAGGCGTTGACGATCTGCGAGGAGGTGAGCATCGCATTGGCATTCGGGTGCCCTGGTACCGAGATCCCGTACTCCGTCTCGCTGCCCATCACGCGCTGTACGCTCATGACGACAAGCCTATGCCGACGCACGGACGATCGGGACCAAGTACGGGCACGAGTTCTCCCCGGGTCGAGCCGACGTGGGACGGCTTCGCCCCACGTCGGCGACGGATGTGACACCGCGGCACGATTGCGCCTACCGGTACAGGCGCCGCGGGTTCACAAGTACTCCCCGGCACCTCACAGGTACTGCCCGGTGTTGCTGACGGTGTCGATCGAACGGCCGGTCTCAGCACCCTTCTTCCCGGAGACGAGGGTGCGGATGAACACGATCCGTTCGCCCTTCTTACCGGAGATCCGGGCCCAGTCGTCCGGGTTGGTGGTGTTGGGCAGGTCCTCGTTCTCCTTGAACTCGTCCACGCAGGCACCCAGCAGGTGTGAGACGCGCAGGCCCTTCTGCCCGTGGTCGAGGAAGTCCTTGATCGCCGACTTCTTCGCCCGGTCCACGATGTTCTGGATCATCGCGCCGGAGTTGAAGTCCTTGAAGTAGAGGACCTCCTTGTCGCCGTTGGCGTAGGTGACTTCCAGGAAGCGGTTCTCGTCGGTCTCCGAGTACATCCGCTCCACGGTGCTCTGGATCATCGCGCCGACGCACGCGCCCTCGTCGCCGCCGTGCTCCTTGATGTCGTCCGGGTGCAGCGGAAGCGTCGTGGTGACGTACTTGGAGAAGATGTCCTTGGCCGCCTCGGCGTCCGGCCGCTCGATCTTGATCTTGACGTCCAGGCGGCCGGGCCGCAGGATCGCCGGGTCGATCATGTCCTCGCGGTTGGAGGCGCCGATGACGATGACGTTCTCCAGGCCCTCGACGCCGTCGATCTCCGAGAGCAGCTGGGGCACGATCGTGTTCTCGACATCGGAGGACACGCCGGAGCCGCGGGTGCGGAACAGCGAGTCCATCTCGTCGAAGAACACGATGACCGGGGTGCCCTCGCTGGCCTTCTCGCGCGCCCGCTGGAAGACCAGGCGGATGTGCCGCTCGGTTTCGCCGACGTACTTGTTGAGCAGCTCGGGGCCCTTGATGTTGAGGAAGTAGCTCTTGCCCTTGTCCTTGCCGTTGATCTCGGCGACCTTCTTGGCCAGCGAGTTCGCCACAGCCTTGGCGATGAGCGTCTTACCGCAGCCGGGAGGGCCGTAGAGCAGCACGCCCTTCGGCGGACGCAGCTCGTGCTCGCGGAACAGGTCCGCGTGCAGGTAAGGCAGCTCCACGGCGTCGCGGATCTGCTCGATCTGGCTGCTCAGGCCACCGATGTCGTGGTAGTCGATGTCCGGGACCTCTTCGAGGACCAGCTCCTCGACCTCGGACTTGGGCACCCGCTCGTAGACGTAGCCGGAGCGCGGCTCGAGCAGCAGCGCGTCGCCGGCCCGGATCACCGAGTCGAGCAGCGGCTCGGCGAGGCGCACCACGCGCTCCTCGTCGGTGTGCCCGATGACCAGGGCCCGCTCGCCGTCCTCGAGCAACTCCTTGAGCATGACGATCTCGCCGACCCGCTCGTAGCCGAAGCCGGCCACGATGTTCAGCGCCTCGTTGAGCATGACCTCTTGGCCGGGGCGCAGCTCGGACAGCTCGATATTCGGTGTGACGGTCACCCGCAGCTTGCGTCCGCCGGTGAAGATGTCGGCGGTGCCGTCCTCGTTGGCTTCGAGGAAGACGCCGAATCCGGAGGGGGGCTGGGCGAGCCGGTCGATTTCCTCCTTGAGCGCGACGATCTGGTCGCGCGCGTCGCGGAGAGTGGCGACCAAACGCTCGTTCTGCGCGGTCAGTCCGGCGACCGTGGCCTGGAGTTCGCCGACGCGCTCTTCGAGCGCGCGGCCACCCCGGGGAACCTCGGCCAGGCGGCGCCGCAGTACGGCGATCTCCTGCTCGAGGTACGCGACCTGGGCCATCGGATCGGGATCGGAACCCATCGGTCCGCCGCGACCAGACCGGGAACCGGGGGTGCGCAACGGCTTGTCGTCTTCGTGGGCTGGCACGGTCCTCACCTCCTCGCGGAGTGTTGCGACGTTACGACCCTACCTGGAGTACGCCCGGCCCAAACTGAAGACTCGCTTACAGCTTGGGTACCGGCGGATCCGGGGACTCCTCGTGGCCGGGTCGCCACCTCGGTCGTCCCCCGTTGAGTCGGCAACACTGCCATCAACACGATTCCCCCTTCAGTGCTCGTTCATGTGAAATGGCGGGCACCCGTTCGGATCAGTGCACCGGAACTCCGGCGGGCGTGATCGCTTGCGGGACTCGATCATTACTCCCCCGTCCTCTACGTGTCCATGCTTATTGTTTCGGCGGGCCCGCCTGTACATGACACGCGGGCGACGCCTACCGGGTTCGACTTGTTAGGGTCGTTGGTAGACCACAACGCGGATGGGATGGTTGGCGTTCCTGATGAGCGGCGAACAGCTAGAAGTTTGGATCGATCAGGACCTGTGCACGGGTGACGGTCTGTGCGCGCAGTACGCCGCCGACGTGTTCGAACTCGACATCGACGGGCTCGCGTACGTGAAAGACGGCACGGGCGAGTTGCAGAGCGCGTCGGGCGCGCGGGTGGCCGTTCCGGCGGATCTGGTGCTCAATGTGATCGATTCGGCCAAGGAGTGCCCCGGCGAATGCATTCATGTGCGCCGGGTGACCGACGGCGCCATGGTCGCCGGCCCGGACGCCGAGTAGCGCGGGCTTAGGGAAGCTCGCCGCGGCGCGCGAGACGCGCCTCGCGGGCAGCGCTCTGGGCTTCACGGTCCTCGCCGGCTCCAGCGGTCTCCGGCGCCCACAGGTCCTCGGCATCGGCGCCCTTGGCCGGACGGCGACGACGCGGCGGCAGGTCGACATCGTCCGCGATGCGGCGCGCAGTGACCAGGAAGCCGGTGTGCCCGACCATCCGATGATCGGGGCGGACGGCCAGTCCCTCCACATGCCAGGTGCGCAGCAGGGTTTCGGTGGCGGCGGGTTCGGCGTAGCGGCCGTGGTCGCGGATGGTCTCCACGGTGCGGGAAAGCTGCGTCGTGGTCGCGACGTAGCAGATCAGGACGCCGCCCGGGGTCAGCACCTTGGCGACCGGGTCGATGCATTCCCACGGGGCCAGCATGTCGAGTACGACGCGGTCGACCTCATCCGGTCGAATGGCGGATGCGAGGTCTCCCACGGTGAGGGTCCACGCCGGGTGTTCCCCACCGAAAAACGTGCGCACGTTCTTCGCGGCGATTTTGGCGAAATCCTCGCGCCGCTCATAGGAGTGGACCGCGCCGCTGTCGCCGACCGCGCGCAGCAGGGTGCAGGTGAGGGCGCCCGAACCGACGCCGGCCTCCAGCACACGCGCGCCGGGGTAGATGTCGGCCAGCGCGACGATCTGCGCGGAATCCTTCGGATAGACCACGGCCGCGCCGCGCGGCATCGACAGGACGTAATCGGCGAGCAGCGGCCGCAGCGCGAGGTAGTCCATACCGCCGCTCGAGCGCACCACGACGCCTTCGGGCTGGCCGATGAGCGAGTCGTGGTCGAAGGAACCCTTGTGAGTGTGGAACTGCTTGCCCGGCTGGAGCGGGAAGGTGTGGTGGCGCCCCTTCGTGTCGGTCAGCTGGACCAGGTCGCCGGGTTTGAAGGGCCCGCGGCGGTGCTCGGCTCCGTGCGGTGCGCTGGGGGTTTCACTCACGGGCGCGAGTCTACCTGCGGTTCGCGGATGTCAATGCGCGGATACCTCGGTTCGTAATATCGCCTGGCCGGCTCTCGGCGAGCCGGCTTCGAACGCGCCGTCAGCCGCGCCGGAATGAGCCGGGTAGGAATCAGCCATGCAGGAAGGCGTGCTCGACGTCGGCGGCGGCAAGTACGCCGAAGATCGAGCCGCCGGGTTCGGTGACGAGGTATTCGGGGGCGGGAACGGCTCGCAGCGCGGTCAGGAGGCGTTCACCGGTCAGTTCGGTGGTCAGCGTCATTCCGGGGCGCAGCGCCCGCGAGAGCGCCCCCACTTGGACCCACGGGTGCCGCTCGGGCGGAGTCGCGGTGACGGAGGCTTCGTGCACGATCGCGGTCGGACGGCCGTCGTGGTCCACGATCACGACGGCGCGTGCTCCGGCGATGGCGGCGCGGCGTAGTGCCTCGGCCAGCGGGAGGTCGGCGGTGACCGGGATGGCCCGCCGGGTCAGTGACCGCACCTGGAGTCGCGGGATGCGGTCGCGCAGCCGGGCGACGGTGAGTGACTGGCTCGCGCCGATCCAGATGAACGAGGCGATGAAAGCGGCCCACATGATCGTGTAGAGGTCGGCGCCGGCGCCGTTCTGGCTGTGCCCCTCCCAGATCGAGGAGAGCAGCACGACCACGGCCAGTGCGCGACCGGTCCAGGCCGCGGCGACGGTGCCGCTCATCGATTTCTTGGTCAGCGCCCAGACGGCCGACCGCAGTACTCGGCCGCCGTCCAGAGGCAGCCCGGGGAGCATGTTGAACACGCCGACCACCAGGTTCGCGGTCCACACCGCGAAAACCAGGTAGATGGCCACCAGCAGACCGGTCGAAGACTGCTCGGAGGTGGAGGGCAGCGCCTCCCAGATGCCCCAGAACGCGGCCGCGAGGATGAAGGAGAGCGCGGGCCCGGCGATGGCCACCGCGAATTCCTGGCCGGGCGACTCGGGTTCCCGCTCGATTTCGGAGACGCCGCCGAGGAAGTAGATGACGATGCGCCGCACCGGCAGGCCGAAGTGCTTCGCGACGACCGAGTGGGCCAGTTCGTGTAGCAGCACGGAGAGGTAGAGCAGCACGGCGAAGCCGAAGGCGACCAGGTAGCGGCCCTCGCCGAGGCGGTCGCCGAGCCGGGTGTTCTTGAACTGGTCGCCGAAGTAGAAGGTGATGAAGGCGGCGATCAGGAACCAGGTCGGCGAGACGACGATCGGGATCCCGAAGGGGCGGCCCATCGCCAGTCCGCCGCCGGAGGGGCGTCCGCCGCCGGGTGGCGGGGACTGCTCCTGATGGCCGCTGGGTTCGCCCTCGTTCGGGTTCGTGTCGCTCACATAGGCGATGCTACGTGGATACGGCGGCGTGGGCGGTGCGGGACCGGGTTTGTCGGTGCTCTGAGCTAGTGTTCCCGGCATGGACGGCACGGTGGCGGCGAGTGGTGCGCTGGACGGAGGCGCCGCGGTGGACGGGGTCGTGTTGGCAGCCGAACCGGCAGATTCGGGCGTGGATACGGCGGACGTGTCTGCGATGGACGTGGCTGCATCGGACGCAGATGCGGTGCGCGTGGCCGAATCTCCAGTGGCTGGGTCGGATTTGAATGGATCGCCGGCGGCAGGCTCGGGCGCCGCTGGATTGGATATCGCCGAGTTGGAAGTCGCGGCGTCGATCAGCACTGGGTCGATCGACGCACTGCCGGACGGCGTGGCGCTCGAGGAGCCGGGCACGGGCTCCAACCCGGCGGTCATCGGAGAGCCCGGATATGGCGGCACCGAGTCCGGGGCGCTCTTCGACGTCGACATGCCGGTGCGGTTGCCGTCGGCGATTTCCCCTTCGCGCGCCGGGGATTTCATGCAGTGCCCGCTGTTGTTCCGGCTGCGCGTAGTGGACAAGGTGCCGGAGCCGCCGAACGCGGCGGCCACTCGCGGGACACTGGTGCACGCGGTACTGGACCGGCTTTTCGATCTGCCCGCCGGCGGCCGCACTCCGGACGAGGCGGCGGCGCTGTTGCAGCCGGAATGGGACCGGCTGCTCGCGAAGACTCCAGGGCTCGCCGAGCTTTTCGCCACCCCCGAGGACCTGGCCGAGTGGCTCGCTTCGGCGAAGTCACTGGTCGGCATGTATTTCACCCTGGAGGATCCCAATCGCCTAGAGCCGGCTGAGCGGGAGTGGTTCGTGCGCACGGTGGTCGGCGACGGCGACGACCGGTTCGTGCTGCACGGCGTGGTGGACCGGCTCGATGTGGCTCCGAACGGGCTACTGCGGGTCGTGGACTACAAGACCGGGAAAGCCCCGCCCGCGGCATACGAGGCGAAGAACCTCTTTCAGATGAAGTTCTACGCCCTTGTGCTGTGGAAGTTGCGCGGCGTGGTGCCCAAGCGGCTCCAGCTGATCTTCCTCGGTAGCGGCGAGGTGCTGACCTACGATCCCGACGAGCGCGACCTGCGCGGCGTGGAGCGGAAGATCACCGCGGTATGGGCGGCGATCCGGGCTGCGGCGCAGCGCAGGGAGTGGCCGCCGAGCCCGTCCCGGCTGTGCGACTGGTGTTCGTTCAAGGACGGCTGTCCGGCGCACGGTGGCGAGGTGGCTCCCGCACCGATTGTGGAGTTCACGCCAGTCCCCTCGGGCAACGCGGGCGCGTCGTAGCCGCGTCGCTAGCGGTCGCCGCGAAACGGAGGGCTATCGCGCCGCGCCGTCAGCGGGAGCAAAGAGCGCACGCAATCGATTGAGGTCCACGTCGGCCAGTGAGTCGGCGACCGAGATCAGCGGATGCGGATCGATGGGCGCTCCATGCGGAATCACCAGCACCGGGCAGCCCGCGGCGGCCGCCGAGCGGGAGCCGTTCGGCGAATCCTCGATCACCGCACACCGGGCCGGTGTCACGCCGAGACTACGCGCAGCCTTCAGGTAGGGCTCGGGATGTGGCTTTCCGTGCGTGACATCGTCCCCTGAGACGATCAGCTGGAAGTGGTCCGCGCCGATCGAGCTGAGGCATGCCTCGACGATGCGTCGGGAGGAGGCGGTGACCAGTGCGGCCGGAATGCCGGCGGCGTCCAGTTCGGTGAACAGCTCCTTGGCGCCGGGTACCAGTTCGATTCCGGCACCGAGGCGCTCCACCATCGCTTCCTCGATCCGCTGGTTGAGCTGCTCGGGGGTCAGCGGGACGCCGCTGACGTCGAGCAGATACTGCACCGCGATCTCGTTTGGTTTGCCGAGCACGTTGACCACGTGTTCCTGGCCGAGCAGATAGCCGTAGTCGGCCAGAATGGAGATCTCGGTGTCGAACCAGATCGGCTCGGAGTCGATCAGGGTGCCGTCCATGTCGAACAGGACGGCCTCGGGTGGTATCGGCACGGTTCTCTTTCTGGTCAGGCACGCCGAGCGGCTCCCGGTTCGGTCGGCGAAGTATTCGCCTCGGCGAGCGGGAACCGCCCGGTTGGTCTCGCGGGATCAGGTGTTGAAGTACTTGGCCTCGGGGTGGTGCACCACGATGGCGTCGGTGGCCTGCTCCGGGTGCAGTTGATACTCCTCGGAGAGGGTGACGCCGATGCGTTCGGGCTCAAGCAGCTCGACGATCTTCGCCCGGTCCTCGAGATTGGGGCAGGCGCCGTAGCCGAGTGAAAAGCGCGCCCCGCGGTATTCGAGCTTGAGCATTCCGTCGATGGTGGCCGGGTCCTGTCCGGCGTAGCCGAGCTCGGCGCGCACGCGGGCGTGCCAGTACTCCGCGAGCGCCTCGGTCAGCTGGACCGAGAGGCCGTGCAGTTCCAGGTAGTCCCGGTAGGCGTTTGCCGCGAACAGTTTTCCGGTTTCCTGGGCGATCAGGCCGCCGACGGTGACCAGCTGGAACGCGACCACATCGGTCTCGCCCTTCGCCTCCTCGGCGCCGTCCTGCGGACGGAAGTAGTCGGCCAGGCACAGGTGCCGGTCGCGTCGCTGCCGCGGGAAGGTGAACCTGGTGCGCTCCGCGCCGCGCTCGTCCAGGACGATCAGGTCGTCGCCCTTGGAGACCGCCGGGAAGTAGCCGTAGACAACGGCGGCTTCGAGCAGGTTCTCGGTGTGCAGCCGGTCGAGCCACATCCGCAGCCGGGGTCGGCCTTCGGTTTCCACGAGCTCTTCGTAGGAGGGGCCATCATCGCCGCGGCTGCCGCGCAGACCCCACTGACCGAGGAAAGTGGCGCGCTCGTCGAGCCAGGAGGCGTAGTCGGCCAGCTGGATGCCCTTGACCACGCGGGTGCCCCAGAACGGCGGGACCGGGATCGGGTTGTCCGTCGCGACATCGGAGCGAGCCGGCAGCTCCTCCGGCTCGGTGAGCACCGCCGAGGCGCGCGGCGCCACCCGGCGCTTGCGCAACTCCGGCAGACTCGCGCCCGGTGCGCCGGTCTTGACGGCCGCGACCGCGTCCATGAGCCGCAGGCCTTCGAAGGCGTCGCGGGCGTAACGCACCTCGCCCTCGTAGATCTCGGCGAGATCCTGTTCCACGTAGGCCCTGGTGAGGGCGGCGCCGCCGAGCAGCACCGGCCAGCGGGCGGCCACGCCGCGCTGGTTCATCTCCTGCAGGTTCTCCTTCATCACCACGGTGGATTTCACCAGCAGGCCGGACATGCCGATCGCGTCGGCGCGATGTTCGTCGGCGGCCTGGAGGATGGCGGAGATCGGCTGCTTGATACCGATGTTGATCACGGTGTAGCCGTTGTTGGTCAGGATGATGTCGACCAGGTTCTTGCCGATGTCGTGCACGTCGCCCTTGACCGTGGCCAGCACGATGGTGGCCTTGCCCGAGGAATCGGTCTTCTCCATGTGCGGTTCGAGGTAGGCGACGGCGTTCTTCATCACCTCGGCGGACTGCAGGACGAAGGGCAGTTGCATCTGGCCGGAACCAAACAGCTCGCCTACCGTCTTCATGCCCTCCAGCAGCACCTCGTTGACGATGGCAAGGGCCGGGCGGCCGGCCAGCGCCTCTTCGAGGTCTGCTTCGAGTCCGTTGCGGTCGCCGTCCACGATCCGCCGCTGCAGCCGCTCCTCCAGCGGCAGCGCGGCGAGTTCCTGTGCGCGGGTGGCCTTGGCCGAGGCGGTGGAGACGCCCTCGAACAGTTCCAGGAACGTGGCCAGCGGGTCATAGGCGGGCTCGTCCGCGGTTTCCGGGCGGCGGCGGTCGTAGATCAGGTCGAGCGCGACCTTGAGGTGCTGCTCCGGAATACGGGAGGTCGGCACGATCTTCGAGGCGTGCACGATTGCTGAGTCGAGGCCGGCTTCGACGCATTCGTGGAGGAATACCGAATTGAGCACCTGGCGGGCGGCCGGGTTCAGCCCGAAGGAGATGTTGGACAGGCCGAGAGTGGTCTGGACGTCCGGGTGGCGGCGCTTGAGCTCGCGGATCGCCTCGATGGTCTCCAGCCCGTCGCGGCGCGATTCCTCTTGCCCGGTGGCGATGGTGAAGGTGAGGCAGTCGATCAGGATGGAGGATTCGAGGATTCCCCAGTTGCCAGTCAGATCCGCGATCAGCCGCTCGGCGATGGCCACCTTGTGGTCGGCGGTGCGCGCCTGGCCCTGCTCGTCGATGGTCAGCGCGACGACCGCGGCGCCGTGTTCGGCGGCCAGGGCGGCGATCTTGGCGAAGCGTGAGTCTGGGCCGTCTCCGTCCTCGTAGTTGACGGAGTTGATGACGCTTCGGCCGCCCAGTAGTTCCAGTCCCGCTTGGAGTACCGGTGGCTCGGTGGAGTCCAGCACGATTGGCAGCGTGGAGGCGGTGGCCATCCGCCCGGCCACCTCGCGCATGTCCGCTACGCCGTCGCGGCCTACGTAGTCGACACACAGGTCGAGGAGGTGGGCGCCGTCGCGAATCTGCGTGCGGGCGATCTCGATGCAGGCGTTCCAGTCCTCGGCCAGCAGCGCTTCACGGAACGCCTTGGAGCCGTTGGCGTTGGTGCGCTCGCCGATCGCCAGGAAGGAGCTGTCCTGACGGAACGCAACAGTCTGGTAGAGCGATGAAGCCCCCGGCTCGGGCCTGGGCGAGCGGCGTGCCAGCTCGCGGCCGCGGACTCGTTCGACGACCTGCCGCAGGTGCTCTGGCGTGGTGCCGCAGCAGCCGCCGACGAGTGAGAGCCCGTATTCGCGAGTGAAGGTGTCGTGGGCGTCGGCGAGCTCGACCGGGCTGAGCGGGAAGTGGGCGCCATCGCGGCCGAGGATCGGCAGGCCGGCGTTCGGCATGCAGGACAGGCCGACGCGCGCCTGCTTGGCCAGGTACCGCAGGTGCTCGCTCATCTCGGCGGGACCGGTCGAGCAGTTAAGCCCGATCAGTTCGACTCCGAGGGCTTCCAGACTCGACAGGGCCGCACCGATCTCGCTGCCGAGCAGCATGGTCCCGGTGGTCTCGACCGCGACCTGAGCGAAGATCGGCAGATCCGCTCCGGCGGCCTTGAGTGCGCGGCGTGCACCGACCACCGCGGCCTTCATCTGCAACAGGTCCTGGCTGGTCTCGACGAGCAGCGCGTGCACGCCGCCGGCGATCATTCCGGCGCTCTGCTGCTCGTAGCCGTCGCGCAGTGCCGCGTACGGGAGGTGCCCCAGGCTGGGCAGCTTGGTGCCGGGGCCGATCGAGCCGATCACCCAGCGCGGCCGGTCCGCCGTGCTGTAGCCGTCGGCGACCTCGCGGGCGAGGCGGGCGGCGGTCTCGGAGAGCTCGTAGATCCGGTGCGAGATGTCGTACTCTCCGAGCGCGGTCAGGTTCGCGCCGAAAGTGTTGGTTTCCACGCAGTCCACGCCAACGGCGAAGTAGGCGTCGTGTACCGAGCGGATGATGTCCGGGCGGGTGGCGTTGAGGATCTCGGAGCAGCCCTCAAGCCCCTCGTAGTCGTCGAGGGTTGGGTTGTGGGCGTGGAGCATCGTGCCCATCGCTCCGTCGGCCACGACGACGCGCTCGGCCAACGCGCGGCGCAGTTGCGCTGCGGTGGAAACCATGGGCAGTCCTTTCCATGCGTGGGAACCCCCGTGCTTCGCTCATCAAGGGTAGCGGCGGGCGCGCACTCAGCGGCGAAGCGTCTCACGGGCGTAGGCTGAGAGCGGCGCGCGCCGTGGAGCGGAACGCCTGGCAGTGTGTTTGGTGTATGAGATCGTGTACTGCTGCTGCTGCCTTGGGCGTTCGTCGCGCAGGGCCGAGAAGGACGAGGAGGCGCGGGTGATCGAGCTCGAGGAGCTGCCCGAGCTGGTCGACCCGGTGATGGTCGCGGCGTTCGAGGGGTGGAACGATGCCGCCGACGCCGCGTCCAACGCGATTCGGCATTTGGCCGAGGTCCTGGACGCGGACCTGTTCGGCGCGATGGACGCCGAGGACTACTACGACTTCCAGGTAAATCGGCCGGTACTGGCCCTCGACGATGAGGGCGATCGGGAGATCGTCTGGCCGACAACCCGGTTCTCGGTGGCCCGGGTGCCTGTGGCGAGTGCGCGTTCCGAGGCAGCGGAGTCTGAGACGGAAGTGGTCGCGGCGGCAGTCGCGGGCGCCGGGTTCCGGGATGTGGTGCTGGTGCACGGCATCGAGCCGAACATGCGCTGGCGCTCCTTCTGCGAGGAGTTGTTCGATCTCGCCCGCGATCTGGGAGTCCGGACGATCGTCTCGCTCGGCGCGCTGCTTGCCGATGTACCGCACACCCGCCCGGTGCCGGTCAGCGGTTCGTCCAGCAACGAGGATCTGCAGGGCGCGCACGGTCTCGACAAGCCGACGCTGCAGGGGCCGACCGGTATCAACGGCGTGCTGCAGGAGATGGCCCGGCACGAGGAGATCGACCTGGTCTCGTTCTGGGCGGCGGTTCCGCACTATGTGGCGCAGGCTCCGTGTCCAAAGGCGACTCTGGCGCTGATCCGGCGGATCGAGGACGTGCTGGATCTGACGATCCCGCTCGGTGATCTGCCGGAAGAGGCACGGGCCTGGGAGACCGGCGTGGACGAACTGGCGGCGGAGGACTCTGAGGTCGCTGAGTATGTCCGCACGCTGGAGGAGGCGAAGGACACCGCCGAACTGCCGGAGGCCAGCGGTGAGGCCATCGCCCGCGAGTTCGAGCGTTATCTGCGCCGGCACGAGCGTCGTCGCCGCGGCGGCAGCGCGGAGGACGGCCCCTCGTAACGGGTCGTACCGCTCTGGCTCTGTTCGCTACATCCGACGTTCGCTATATCCGACGCCAGCGCCCCGCGCCGCGCGACTGAGCATGCAGACGTGGAGAAAACGCTATTCAGTAAAGAAACACTGCTGTGGAACGGCCTGCGATCAGACCGTCCGCGGCGATCGGCTCGCCTGCCCTTTGGGGCGTGCGCGGGAATGCGGCGGCCGCGCGTCAGCCTTCGTATTCGAACGGGTTGAGCAGCCGGACACCGGTGCGCTCGAAGTCCTTCACATTGCGTGTCACGACGGTCCAGTCACGTGCCAACGCCTGCGCCGCGATCAGCGCGTCGGTCTCTGGCAGTTGTTTGTGATCGGCTGTGATACGCCCCCAAATGAGCGCGTCTTCCAGGTTCACCGGCAACAGTCGATCTCCGAACCCGTAGTTGTCGATCAGTTCATCGAGCCAGAGGTCCAGCCGCTGGCCGGCCTGGACATTGGCCCGCGCCCGGAGGCGGGCTCCCCGCCGAATCTCGCCGATGACGACCACGCTGAGGTGGAGCCGGTCGTCCGGCACGGAAGCGAGCCATTCGAGCACGTTGGGGTTGGGCCTGGATCGTCTAACCTCCGACAGAACGTTGGTGTCGAGCACGTACATGGTCATTCTTCCAGGTCGAGGTCCATGAAGAGGTCGAGGTCCTCGTCGGAGGGGTAGTGCTTGGGCCGGTCGTTTATCAGCTCGATCGTCTCGTCGTCGAGCGTCGGTCCGTTCAGCAGCCAGGACTTGAAGGTCTTTTTCGGTCCGTGGGCCCCGTGCAGGCGGTTGTACTCCTCGATGTCGATCACGACGGCGATCTCCTCCCCGTGCTTGGTGACGAACTGCGGGCCGTCCGCCTGGACGGACCGGATCAGTTCGCTGAACCGCTGCTTGGCTTCCTGAATCTGCCAGTGTGCGTCCGATTTCGCAGTGGTGGTCATCGCGAACCTCCCGGCTTCCGAGTTCTAGGTTCTATCTAGACAGACTAGACAGCATTTCGGGATGCCCGCAAGAGCGGACGACTAAGTGTGATTATTTGACTACGCAATGCGAACAAACAGCGCAGGCTTGGCCCTAGAGCGCGACGCCGAGCAAGGCGTCCACCGCACGCGAAACGAGGCCTGGCGCGCTGCTATCGCTCTCGGCACCGCTGAACGTGCCACTTGCGAGAACAGCATCCACCCAGCCATCCACCGCAGCTAGCGCCCCAGGCGTGTCCAGGTCGTCCGCAAGGCGCTCGCGCAGCGTCGCGAGCAGGGCGTCCGCCGGGAGCGCGTCAGGTCGCGACACTGCGGCGCGCCACTTCGCCAAGCGCTGCTCCGCGGCCTCCAGGTCGGCGGGGAACCACTCCCAGTCCGCGCGGTAGTGGTGCGCGAGGATCGCCAGCCGAATCGCCGTCGGCTCGTGGCCGGCGGCGCGCAGCTTGGAGACGAACACCAGGTTGCCCTTGGACTTCGACATCTTCTCCCCGTCCAGCGCGACCATGCCGGCGTGCGCGTAGACCTTGGCGAATGGCCGCTCTCCGGTGACCACCTGGGCTTCGGCCGCGCCCATCTCGTGGTGTGGGAACGCGAGGTCGGAACCGCCGCCCTGGACGTCGATACCGCTGCCCAGGTACTTCAGCGCGATCGCCGCGCATTCGATGTGCCAGCCGGGACGCCCGGCACCGAGCGAGGTCTGCCAGGACGGCTCACCTGGCCGCGCCGCAAGCCACAGCAGGCAGTCGAGCGGATGCCGCTTTCCAGGACGGTCCGGATCTCCGCCACGCTCCGCGAAGACCTTCTCCTGGAGGGCGGGATCGAGCCCTGAGACCGCTCCGAATTCGGAATCGCTGTGCACGTCGAAGTAGATGTCCTCGTCGACGTGGTACGCCGCACCACTGTCGAGAAGCCGTTCGACGAGTTCGACGACGAGCGGTATCGCCTCTACCGCGCCGATGTACCGGTAGGGCGGCAGAATACGCAGCGCGGTCATGTCCTCCCGGAAAAGCGCGGTTTCGCGCAGGGCGAGCACCTGCCAGTCGGCACCGTTCTTGTTCGCGCGCTCAAGCAACGGGTCATCGACATCGGTGACGTTCTGGACGTAACGCACCTGTTCGTGCCCTGCATCCCGCCACACGCGCTGGACGAGGTCGAAAGCTGTGTACGTCGCCGCGTGCCCGATATGGGTCGCGTCATAGGGGGTAATCCCACACACGTAGATGCGGGCCGGGCTCCCGCTGTCCGCGCTCCCTGCCGGGGTGGGGACGAGCGTGCCGGTGGACGTGTCGTAAAGGCGAAGGGTGTCGCCGCGTCCAGGCAGGGTCGGCGGGTTGTTCGTCGGCCAGGCATCCATGCTTTCCACTTTACGGTCAGGCCGCGATCAAGAGCGAGCGCCATCCGACCAGCAGATTATGTGCACGGCTCCTGCGCGCGGCGCGGCGGCTACCAGCGCGGCTCGACGATCAGACGAGCGGCCACGGGATCGGCCGGCGGCGGCCTTCCGGGCCGGGGAATCGACCGGCTGCGAGCAATGCCTCGATCCGCGCGTGAAAGGCGAGGGTTTCCGGCTCGCTGAGCAGCGCGGTAAGGCGGTCCGCGAGCGCGCTGTCCGTGTGTATCCGCTTGAGCTCGGTCGCCTCCGGCTCATTCAGCGGGCGGCCCGCGAAACCCCACAGTAGCGTGCGCAGCTTGTCGTCGACGTGGAAGGAGACGCCGTGGTCGATTGCGTAGACACGCCCCTTGGCATCAGGCAAAAGGTGGCCGCCCTTACGGTCGGCGTTGTTGATTACCACATCGAAGAGCGCGATACGCCGCAGTACTTCGCTGTCCTGATGCGCGAGGATTCCCTGTTCGTCGTCGTCGAGTCCTACTGTGATGATCGGGCACCAGCCATCCAACGCGCTTGGCTCGACGGTCGCCGGCAGAATGGCGAGCAGCTGCGTCTCATCTTCGGTTTCAATCCAGCGCTGGCACATACCCAAGCCGTACGGGCCGTCACGCAGCACGGTTTCCGGCACGAGGTCCCAGCCGAGAGCGGAACTGACTTCGTATGCCGCGACTTCGCGCGCGGCAAGAGTGCCATCGGGGAAATCCCACAGCGGGCTCTCCCCCGCTATCGGCTTGTACACACAGGTGACGCTGCTCTGCTCAGCTCCATCGCCGAGCACCGCGACACAATAAAGCGTGGCGTTCGAGGCGTCGGTGAGTCGGCCTTCGACCTTCAGCACGCCCTCGCGCAGCGCGTCGCTCACGCCGCCGTCCGGCGCCGGTAACCGTTCTGGCGCGGGCACACGTGCCCCTCGGGATCCAGCGGCAGCTCACACAGCGGGCAGGGCGGCCGGCCGGCGGCGACTACGGCTTGAGCGCGGGCCGCGAAGGCCCGGGCCTGGCCGCCGGTAAGCCGCACGCGTAGCACGTCGGGCGCTTCCGCGGTCTGATCATCGGACAGCGGCTCGGCCGGGTTTTCGTCCTCGGTGATGGCTCCGGCTTCGATCACGATCCGGGAGTGCGGCTCGTCCCAGGCCAGCGCCAAGGAGCCGACCCGGAACTCCTCGAGGACGGGCTGGTCCAGCGGTTCGTTGTCGCTGAGGTCTGAGGGCACGGCAGCGGGCACGCTGGTGCTGCCCCCGGTGCGTCGCACGATTTCGTCGAGAAGTTCTTCCAGCCGCTCGGCGAGCAGGGCTACCTGCTCCTTTTCCAGGCCGACCGAGGTGACTCTGGGGCCGGAGCGGGCTTGCAGAAAGAAGGAACGGGAGCCGGGCTCGCCCACAGTGCCGGCTACGAACCGCTCCGGCGGGTCGTACACGAATAGATGCCTCGGCACTGTGTCAGCCTCCCTCTCACTGCGCTGCACATCCAAAATGCGTGTAGCAAAAATGCGTGCCTCGATATGCCCGCGTCTCACGTCGAGTCTGAGCCTACGCGGTTCCGTCAGGAGCCTGCACCGCCGCCTACCACCGCGTCGCTGTCGGTTGACCGCGAGCGCGCGGGGGCACGCTTTGAACGCCGCTTGGGCGGGATGAGAGCGGCTACGTCTCCGCCGGTGTCGTTAAGCCGAAGGACAAACGGGCGCGTCGCGGTGTACCGGATGACCGTTACCGAGCAAGGGTCCACCTGAAGGCGTTGGAACAGGTCCAGGTGCATGCCGAGGGCGTCAGCTGCGATGGCCTTAATGATGTCGCCGTGGCTGACTACCGCGTACGTGGCGTGCTCGCCGAGTTCTGCGTTCCATCGGCGGATCGCGGTAACTGCGCGCGCGGACATCGCGGCCATGGCCTCGCCGCCGGGGAAGACGGCGGCGGCTGGATGCGCCTGGACCGTTTTCCAGAGCGGTTCCTTGGTCAAGGTCTTCAGGTCGCGACCGGACCAGTGCCCGTAGTCGCATTCGGTGAGCTGGTCGTCGAGGTGCAGCGAGATGTCGGAACGACCGACCATCAACGCTTCAGCGGTTTGGTGCGTGCGTTCAAGCGGGCTGCTCACCACGGCGGCCAACGGTACGGCGGCCAGCCGCACGGCGAGGGCTTCGGCCTGGCTGCGGCCTCTCTCGTCCAGTTCGACCCCTGGGGTCCGGCCCGCCAGCACTCCTGATGCGTTCGCGGTGGTGCGGCCGTGCCGGATCAACAGGACAGTTGTCATCGCTCAAACGTACTCGCTGGTAGCCGCGGCCTCGAATCGGGTCCGAGCGGGATGCGAGTCGACATCGTGTGTTTATCGAGCCGACTGCGTGCGGTTCGAAAAACGCAGTGACCGGTTTAGCTATGACTCCTCGAGGCCGGCTGCTCGCAGCGCTTCCAGGGAGACGCGTAGGGCATTGACGCGGTCGTCGACCGTTGCTGCGAAGGGCGAAAGACTGAGCGTTGTGACGCCGGCGGCTGCGTAATCCTTCATGCGCTCGGCGATACGTTCCGGCGAGCCCAGCAGACTGGTGGCGTCGACGAACTCGAAAGGCACCGCTGCGGCTGCGTTGCGGTGCTCTCTGGCCAGGTATAGCTCTTGTACGCGTGCAGCCTCGTCGGCGAAGCCCATGCGGCAGGCGAGCTGATTGTAGAAATTCTGCTCTCGGCTGCCCATTCCGCCGATGTACAGCGCCGCGTACCAGCGGATCTGCTCGGCGGCGCGCTCCAGGTCGTCGTCGATCACCACGGGCACGGTGGGCACCACGTCGAAGCCGGACAGATCCTTGCCGACCTGCTTACGCCCGGATTCGATCGCGGCCAGTTGCTCGCCCGCGTACTGCGGGGAGAAGAAGACGGCCAGCCAGCCGTCGGCGACCCGGCCGGCCAGTTCCAGGTTCTTTGGGCCGACCGCGGCCAGGTAGACCGGGATGTGCTCGCGGATCGGATGGACTGTCAGCTGGAGCTTCTTGCCCGGACCGCCGGGCAGCGGCAGCTTGAAGTGCTCGCCGTCGTAGGAGACGCGCTTGCGGCTGAGCGCGAGGTTGACGATGTCGATGTATTCGCGAGTGCGTGCCAGCGGAGCCTTAAACGGGACGCCGTGCCAGCCTTCTGAGACCTGCGGGCCGGAGACGCCGAGGCCGAGGCGGAATCGCCCGCCGGACAGCGAGTCGAGCGTCGCGGCGGTCATCGCGGTCATGGCCGGGGTGCGGGCGGGGATCTGGAAGACGGCGGAACCGATGTCGATGCGCTCGGTCTGCGCGGCGACCCAGGCCAGAATCGTGGCGGCGTCGGAGCCGTAGGCCTCGGCGGTCCAGCAGACCGCGTAGCCGAGCCGGTCGGCCTCGCGGGCCAGGGCCAGATTGTCGGCGTCGTTTCCAGCGCCCCAGTATCCGAGGTTCACGCCCAGCTTCATCGCTGCTCCGCTTCTGGTGACCGGTATCGCCGCTAACCCTACCCGCCGGTAACAAGCTCGTCGAGCGGCGGCCGGGCGTGCCGCCGAACGGGCGATGAGCCCCGGTTTGTCCACAGCCGAACAGGTGAGGGGCCAGCGGCGGAGCGGCCGCAGCCACTACATTCACAGCTATGGAGCAGCGACATCTGGGGCGGACCGGGTTGCGCGTGTCGCGCCTGGGTCTGGGGACGATGACCTGGGGCAGGGACACCGACGAGGCGGACGCGGGCGATCAGCTTAAAGCCTTCCTCGACGCCGGGGGCACGCTGGTGGACACAGCGGACGTCTACGCGGACGGGGAGTCAGAGGCGTTGCTGGGGCGGCTGATCGAGGGCATCCGCTCGGATGTCGTGATCGCCACGAAGGCGGTCTCAGTGCCGCACAGCCCGCGCCGGTTCGATGCGTCGCGGGGACATCTGCTGTCCGCATTGGACGCGTCGCTCACGCGGCTGGGCACGGATTACGTGGATCTCTGGCAGCTGCATGCTTATGACGATCACACTCCGATCGAGGAAACACTGTCGGCTCTCGACGCGGCGGTCGCCTCGGGCAAAGCCAGATATGTCGGTGTGTCCAACTACTCTGGTTGGCAGCTGGCGGCTGCGGCCTCGTGGCAGCGGGCGGTGCCCGGGCGGGCGCAACTGGCCTCGGTGCAGATGGAGTACTCGCTGCTGCAACGTGGCGTGGAGCGGGAGGTCGCCCCGGCGGCGCTCGCGCTCGGGATCGGGCTGCTGCCATGGTCGCCGCTCGGACGGGGCGTGCTGACCGGCAAGTACCGCACCGGGACCCCCTCGGATTCGCGAGGGGCCTCGGATCGATACGGCGGCTTCGTCGAGCCGTACTTGGAGGGGCCCGCGCGCCGGATCGTCGACGCGGTGGCCACCGCCTCGGACGGGCTCGGGGTCGCGCCGGTGGAGGTCGCGCTGGCCTGGGTGCGCGACCGACCCGGGGTGACCGCGCCGATCGTGGGCGCGCGTACCGCGGCGCAGTTGCGCGGGGCGTTGGCGGCGGAGGAACTGGCGCTGCCTCAGACGATCCGCGAGGCGTTGGACGACGTGTCGGCGCCACAGCTCGGATATCCGGATCACGGTTGGAACAGAGGGTAGGGCGCGATGGACGAGGGGGGCCGGGAGGCCGATGCGGAGCAGAAGGGCGGCTCCGCTGCCGATGAGCGGTCGCCGCGTGCCGGCGTAGGGCCGGGCGCGAGGCCGAACGTCGGTGGCGACTCGGCGGGCGAATCAGGACGGCTTATGGCCTGGCTCTCCGCCGCGGGAGCGCCCGAACCGATGATCACACGGATCGCAGCCACGCTCGGCGACGGCGCGGCCGAGCAGGTCGCAGCGGATCCGTGGTGTGTGCTCGAGGTGCCGGGGATCGCGCCGCAGGCGGCTGACGCTCTGGCCAAGGCGGTCATCGAGGACGCGCAGCCGGGTGACCCGCGGCGTACCCGCGCGCTGATCTCCTGGCTGCTGCGGCGGGCCGCCGCGATGGGCGGCCACACGGTACAGGGCGCTGACACGATCGCTGAGGCGCTCGGCAAGCTCGGCGTCACCGACGCGACCGGCGCGATCGCCGATGCCATCGAGCATGGCGCGGCCCTCGCGTTCGCCGAACCGGTATCTCTTTCCGAGGACGCCGACGAAGCGGAGATCGAGGACTTCGAGCGGCTGGACGCCGAGGATGACGACGATCCGGTCTCGATGCTGACGAGCGGTCACACGCTGCTGGCGGTCGAGCGGTGGGCTTTCGCCGAGCAGTCCGCGGCTGAGGCGGCTCAGCGGCTGGCGGCCACTCCGGAGGCGGTGGAGTCGAAGCAGGGTTCGGAGTCGGTCGACGGGCTGATCGCCGCGGTGGTCGAGCACGGCTTGACGCTGGTGACCGGCGCGAGCGCGCAGCGGGTGGCCGACCTCGCCGAGTCCTTTTCGTCGGCCGTGCTGGCCAGTGCCTCCGCCGCGGGATTGCGAGCGCTCGCGGCTGCGGGCGCCGAGCCGGTCGACGCGCGGGCATTGGCGCAGGATCCGGCGCGAGTCGGCGCGGCGGACGTGCTGGTGATCGCGGACGCCCAGCTGCTCGGGCTGGAGGCTGGGGCGGCGCTGCTGGAGGCGACGCGCGACGGCGCCCACGTGGTGTTCGCCGGCGATCCGGCGACGCTGTCGTCGACCGATCCGGGACTGCTTTTCCGCGACCTGCTGGAGACCGAGGATCCGGGTTTCGGCGGGCGACTGCCTCGGGTGGAGCTAAAGCAGCGCCCGACCGGTCCGCTCAGTGCTCTCGCCGATGCGGTGCGGCATGGTGGGCTGCCGCCGCAGGAATTGCTTCAGGGCCCGGACGGCGCGTCCAAGGAAGTCGTGATCGTGCCGGTGCGCGAGGCGGGAGAGGCGGTGCATCGCGCGGTCCAGGTGGCCGTCGATTCGATCCCGCGCGCCTTCGGGTTGAGTGGGCCGCAGGTGCAGGTAGTCACCGTGGATGCCGATTCCGCGGCCGGGGCCGTGCCGGTGAACGTGGCACTGAAGACGCGCCTTAACCCGGGCCCCGGTGTGTGCGGGGGCTTCGACGCTGGAGATCGGGTCGTCGTGAGCACGCCGCTGCCGGAACGCGGGCTGTTCGGTGGCGAGACCGGGACGGTGCAGACCGCGGATGCCGATGGTCTGTCAATTGAGTGGGACGCGCCGCATGGAGCGGGCGACAGCGAGCCGGCCGACGTGTTCACCACGAGCCAAGTGCGAGCTCTGCGGCACGCTTGGGCACTGACGGTCGCCGAGGCGCAAGGCGGGCGCTGGCCGGCGGTGGTGGCGGTGTTCGACGGGGATTCGGCACCTAAGCTGACCCGGGCACTGGCGCTGGGCGCGATAACGCTGGCGACGCAGCACCTGACGGTGGTGCACGGAGCTGGCCGCGCGCTGGCCGACGCGGTCGAGAAGATCCCGGACCGTGTGCGCCGCACGCGACTCAAGCATGCGCTGCGGGACTGAGCCCCAAAAGAGCCGTAAAGAGCGAGTGCGGCTGCGCTGGCTCAGGAGGTGACCGGGGCGTCCACTGGCGTCGGCTGCGACGGGCGGTTTCGAACGTCCGCGCGGTCGCCCGCCGCGCCCGCGCCCGGATCCAGGCTCAAGTACGCGGGTCGGCCGAGCCACCAATTGCCCGGGGCGTCGAGATCGCGGCTGGTCCAGAACTCGACGATCGAGCTGGTGAACTGGATGCGGGAGAGGTAACCGTCGCGGTCGGTGTCCAGGTGATCGAAGGCCTCGGAGAGCACGGCGCGGGTCAGTTCCGGGAAGTGCCCGTGCTGGAAGGCCCAGAATTCCTCGCGGTTAACCCGTCCGTCGCCGTCCACGTCCGCGAGGCAGAAGAACGTATCCGCGAGCGCGCCGAGGATCGCCTCACGATCGGCCGGGGACCCGTCGGCCAGCGCCAGATTCGAGCGGACGAATTCCTCGCGGGTCAATCCGCGTGATCCCGCGGGCAGATGCGGCAGGTGCATCAGGCGCCAGACGTTGAGGTACGCCTCGATCATCTGGGCCTCTTCCTCGGAGCCCAGCGCGTATCCGATCGCGGCCGCCGCGCGCCGACCCATCGCCACGTGCGAGGGGCCGTCAAGGACCCCGCCGCTGCGTGCCGTGAGCTGGTCGAAGCCGAACTCGATCTTCGCGGTGAGCATATCCGCCGGCAAGGGGCGCCCTCCTCGGGATCGACGGCGGTTCCCGCCTATGATCCCGCCATTCTGCCACGTAGTCACCGAGCTTTTGCTCAATGTGACGAATGGACTTCAGCAGATTGGCATCACCGTCTCGCGCCCACAGCTCGGACGGGGCGGATCTATCTCGCGGCGTCGGCTCCGCGCCCGTGCTCTACCTCGCCGTCCTCATCTTCAGCGTCGTCCTCATCTTCGCCGTCTTCGCCGTCATCCTCGTCCTCGGCATCACGCAGCACAGAGCCGGTCTCGGCGTCGGCTTCCTCGTCCTCGTCGTCGAGTTCCTCTTCATCGACCAGGTCCACCCGATAGAGCAGCTTCTGCAGATCCACCTCGGAGAACGGATCGTCGTCCCAGCCGCCAACCGCCTCGGGATCCGTGGCGACGACCCAGGTCGTTGCCTCGATCGCCTCGAGGCCGATCTCCTCGGCCCGGTACGAGATCTCGTCCGCGTCGAACGCGTCGAACAGTTCAGCGACCGCGGCGCGGCTGTCGCCGAGCTCCGGGTCGAAGTCCTCCGAGACGTTGCTGGCCGCCGCGGCCAGCGCGTCGGCGTCGGTGATCAGGAAGTCGCGCCGGGTGAACACCGAGAACGCCTCGACCTGTTCAGGACCGGCGTAGACCGCGTCCGACTCGGGTGGCACCACGTCGAACGGGGTGACCTCGTCGTGCACCGTGTAAAGCAGCTCGTCGTACTCTTCGGCCGCGGAAGCCAGGGCGTCGAAGGCCTCCAGCACGGAGGGGTCGAGCTCGTCGGTCCGCGCCTCCACCGCCGCCAGGTGCCGGTCGATTGCGATCTTGAGCGCTTCGGCCGCCGCGCGCACCTGCGCGGCCGTGGGCTGAGTGCCGTTCAGCGAGGGCGGTGCGGACGGCGTCGTCTCGGACATGGTGACGACGGTATCGGAGTCGGGGCCTGGTTGGCACGTGCGTTCCGCCCCGGCTCGCGGCGTTGCGCCGAATGTGCCGGGTAGGTCCGTTCTCGCGGGCCGCACCCCGAGTCCGCCGTTGCCGATTCGGGCGATTACGCTGCTTTCAGCGTCCCGTTCCGCCGGTCCAGTCCCGTGAGGTGTCCCGATGGCAGTCGACAAGCCCGCAAAGCGCTCGCCGCTCGTCAACGCCTACGTGGCTTTCGCCTGGGCTACCGGCGTGATGATGGTGGTCCTGGTGTTCATCGGGATGCCGCTGAAGTACTGGGCGCACTCCGGCGAGGTCGACAAGATCGTCGGCATGGTCCACGGGATGGGCCTGTACCCGATCTACGTCATCCTGTGCATCGCGACCGCGTTCGTCTACCGGCTTTCGATTCCGCACATGGCGCTGATGGCGCTGGCGGGGCTGATTCCGGGCCTCTCGCCCTACGTGGCGGGCCGCACGCTGAAGCACATCGACGCGCGCCAGGCCGCGCGGATTCCGGGGCAGGCTCAGCCGGCTGACTCGCCGATCTCGCGCTGAGCGGCGGCCGCGGTAGACCGGACGTCCTCCTGCTCGGGCGCGCCGGAGCCTCGCTCCAGGCCCGGCATCGGCCGTGACTCCGCCTCCTCCTCGGCGAGCGCGGCAGAGGCACGCAGCTCGCGGCGCCAGTGCAGCAGGTACCAGCCGACGGTGACGATCGCGAACAGGCACCACTGGAACGCGTAGCCGATGTTCAGCAGATCCCAGCTCGTGCCGTGCGGGGGTAGCGGGGCCGGGATCGCTACCAGCCCGCCGGAAAGAGACCCAGCGTCCGTAGCGGACACATAGCCGTCGGGCAGGTGGTAGGGCCACAGATTCACTAGCTGCGCCGCGGAAATGACGCTGACCTCGTGCGGTCCGGACACGGCGCCGGGCGCCTGCGTCTGCACGATGCCGTTTTGATTGACCGATCCGGTCGCGGATTCCGATGCGGCGGCCCAACCGGTGACGGTGACCTGGCCGGCCGGCGGAGCGGGCATGCTTGGCTGCGCGGTCCCGTCGGCGGGCAGCCAACCTCGGTTGACCGCGATGGCCTTTCCCGACCCGGTGACCAGTGGCGCGATCAGGTAGTAGCCAGTGTGACCGTTGAACGCGCGTCCGGGCACGAGAAGCTGGCGCGTCGCGTCGTACCTGCCTTGGGCCGTAACAGCCTGGCCCACCTTCGTGCCGTCCATGCCCTCCGCGGTGATCAGGGACGCGGCGGGCACCGGCGTGCGCCATGAGGCTAGCTGTTGCTGCGTGAGCGGGGCGACCTTGTGCCCGGCGTGCCATTGCCAGCGACCGAGCAGCAGGAATGCGACGACCAGCACGACGATGCCGACATGCGCGGCGATCCATCGCGGCGAGCGCAGATCGTCGGTGGTGAGGTGACGCTGAACCGCTGCGGGCTCGGAGACGGACGCGGACTCTGACTCGGACACGTCTGCCAGTATCCGTCGGGAAATCCGCGGCGTGTGAACCGGGGTCAGGTGACGGCTCGCTCAAGACAGCGGCCCAGCGTCTCGCCGGGCGACCGGCTCGAAATCTGCTCTAGCCGAAACGCCGAGCCAGACCCGGCCGATCCACGTCGGCGGCGATCACGGTCCACCCCTTCGCCGAGGGCTCGTCCAGCCGCAGGTCGAAGGCGAAGGTGACCGGCCGCCGCTTGTGCGCGTCACCGTCGAGGACCTGTTCGGTTCGGCGGTCGACCTCGTAGTAGATGCCCTCTGCTTCGACTGCGACATGGAAGACGATCGGGTCGCGTGAGACCAGCGAGCGCACTTCGATCGACGCGATGGCGGCGTCACGCATGACGGTTCGGTTGACGGTGCGCACGGATGTGAAGTCGAGGCTGCCGTCGTTCATGGCCCACTGCTCGAGGAACTGCTCGATCGCGACCTCGAGGACCGGCTTGTCGAACCGGGCGTCCAGGGCGCTCAAGTCACGGGCGGCGGCATCCGCATCGGTGCTCCACGAGATGGTGGTCAGCGAAAGGATGTCGTCGAGACCCTTGGCCGAGGTCTGCTCGGCCACGTCGAGCACGGCGTCTCGCGCGATCGCCTTCTGGTCCCAGCCATCCGTCTCGATGGAGTCGGTCAGGTGATGCGCGCCCTCGGCTGCCTGCTCAACGGACGCCACGATCCACGTTCCGGAGCCGTTCTTGCGGAGCGTCCAATACTCGACCGGGCGCGTCGAGCCGTCCGCGCGCACGGCGTGCGTGCGACCGTTGCGGCGTACGTAGTCGTTGAGCGTCGCGGTGATCCGGAAAGTGACGGTGTCGTTCGTCTCGCCTGCGCGGTTCGCGATGTCGATCAGCTCGACGGTCGGACCGGAGACGATCTCCACGACGTTGACCTCGCCACGCGACGCGTAGTCGTGCAGTTCGTCGGTCCACTTGCCGTAGAGCACCGGGGAAAGGATCTGCTTGAGGGTGGCGTGATCGCGGTCGGTCCAGGCCTTTTGGGCGGTCACGTACAGCGAGGCGGCGCGCTGCTTGAGCGCCTCCACATCGAAGCTCGCATCAGTGTCGGCGAGCGCGTTGACCTGCGCCTCGACCTGGGCAGCGCGCTCGCGCGCCTTCGCGTCCGAGCGGTGGGCCGTGCGGTCTGACACCGTGTTCATGCCGCGCCCGTTGCGCGCCTTCCGGAACCGGGAGTAGATCCACAAGCCCAGCACGAGCAGCACCACGAGCACCAACAAGCCGTCGGCGCCACCACCGCCGAACCCGCCGATGAAGCCCGGTCCGTGGAAGCCACCGCCGCCACCACCGAATCCACCACCGCCGCCTCCGCCACCACCGCCGCTGAATCCGTGACTACCGCCCCCACCGCGGGCATAGGCCGCTGTCGGGCTCATCAGCGCAGCGACTGTTGCAAGCACCAGCATCCGCCGAACGGCACGCACGGCGACCTCCTCGAGAATTACAAACACCCCCTACCAGAGTAGGGGGTCACGGACGTTCAGTGGCGCGTGCCGCCGGGCGGTTGTTGGGGCGCGACTTCGACGATGACCCTAGACTGGCGACCGTCCGGAACAACCAGACGCGCCGCAGGCGCACTGAGGCGGAGGAGACGCCATGGCAAAGGGCGGCAACAAGAAGCGGGCTCGCAAGAAGAAGAAGGCAAACCACGGCAAGCGTCCCAACTCCTGACCGTACACGGGTGACGCCGCGCTCCTGGAACATGCGGGAGCCGCGGCCCTTCTCAGCTGCTTGAGCAGCTGCCGTGAGACGCGGTGCAGCAGCGCCGCAACAGGGCTCGCTCCGCTTGCGGCGAACCACACCCGCTACGGGCCGAGCCGGCGTTGCAGCACCGCGAGTCTGTCGCAGTGGCAGCGTTCTTCTGTGTGGGCGAACTGTGCGGGGTCCCGTGAGACGCCGGGACGGAGTGGACATAGGACTGACCTATGCGGGTCGTGCGCGCTAAGAGAGCAGCATCTTGCCGAGGCGGCGCGACGAGACCGCGAGGCCGACGGCGCCGACGATCGCCAAGTACGCCGCACGGCCGAACAGCGCCGGCCCCACCGAGCCGAGCATCAGCCCTCTGACGATCTCGATGCCCTGGTAAAGCGGCGTGCACTCGACGAAGATCTGCAGCCCGCGCGGGTAGATGCCCAGTGGGAAGAAGGTCGTGGAGAACAGGAACATCGGCATCATCGCCAGGGTGACCCACTCGAAATCCTGCCAGGACCTCATGAAGGTCGTGCAGGCCATGCCGAGGCCGGCGAACGAGAAGCCGATGAGCACGGCGGCGGGCAGGGCGAGCAGAGCCCACCAGGAATGCGTCGCGCCGAACCCGGCCGTCACGGCGAGGAAGGTGGTCGCGTAGAGCGCGCCGCGCAGGAGCGCCCAGGTGATCTCGCCGAGCGCGATGTCGCCGACGCCGAGCGGAGTGGCCAGGATCGCTTCGTAGTTCCTGCCGTACTTGATCTTGAAGAAGATGTTGAAGGTCGAGTCGAACACCGCGCCCTGCATGGCGGCGGTGGCCAGGAGCGCCGGAGCGACGAATTCCACGTAGGTGACCGGCCGGCCGCCGGGCCCGGTGACGTTCGGGATCAGCTTGCCCAGGCCCACTCCGATCGAGAGCAGGTAGAAGACCGGCTCGAACACACCGGAGAGCAGGATCAGCCACATGCGGCGGTAAGCCAGCATGTTGCGCTCGATGAGGTGCAACGAGCGCTTGGTCCCGAATCCGAACGAGATCGGGATGGCGCGTGGCGCGAAGGTGGCGGCAGCCATCGGTGCGCTTCTCCCCTTTCAGCGGTACAGCCGTCGGCGATAGGTGATTCGGGCGACCGCGTAGCCGCCGAGGGCGAAAGCCAGCAGGTATGCGACGTGCACCAGCGATCCGGCCCAGGTGGCGGTGCCGAGCGTGAGCGAGCGGCACAGCTCGACGCCGTGCCACAGCGGGGTGGCGTAGGCGATCGGGTGCGCCCAACCCGGCAGTTGCTGCCACGGGAAGAACGTTCCGGAGAACAGGAACAGCGGGGTCATGACGAAGCGGAACAGCGTGTTGAGCGGCTGGTCGCTGTCCAGGGTGATGACGTAGGACATGATCGGCAGCATGAACGCCGCGCCGGTCAGCACCGAGGCGGGCCAGGCGAGGATGCCGAGCGGGGAGTGCAGCGTGCCGAAGCCGGCCATGAAGGCGAAGAAGATTCCGGTGACGCCGGAGATCCAGACCAGCGAGAGCGCGGCGTGTCCGGTCACGACGTCCTCCGGGCGTTGCGGTGTGTTCACCGCGGCCCAGTAGTTGCCGAACCACTTCACGCTGCCGAGCACCGAGTAGGTGCTCAGGCCGAAAGCGTTCTGCATCCCGTTTGCCGCCAGCACGCCGGGCGCGACGAAGTCGAGGTACCGTACGCCGCCCGGCAGGCCGCTGCCCCGGTCCACGAGCGTGCCCAAACCGATGCCCATCGCGGTCAGATAGAGAGCTGGGCCGAGGATCGCGGACAGCAGGCCGCCGCGCCAGGTCCGGCGGGTGTAGGTCACCCAGTAGCGGAACTGGCGGTAGCTGAGCCGCAGCGCGCCCGGAATAGGCGCGTCGATGGAGTGCGCCGCAGGAACCGCTGCATTCGGGGAGTCGATCGCGGTCATGATCGTGCGCCCGTCCTTCTAGTCGACCAGGGTTCGGCCGGTGAGGGTCAGGAAGACGTCTTCGAGCGTGGAGCGGCGTACCAGGGCGGTGATCGGTTCGAGCCCTCGTCCGCGCACCGCCTGAAGCGCTGCGTCGCCGTCGTCGGCGTAAAGCAAGAGGCGATCAGGTAGCACCTCGACGCGTTCAGCGATGCCGGCGGCTTTCTCAGCTGCCTGTTCCTGTTCGTCGAGTGGGAAGCGCAGCTCCAGCACCTCACGGGTCGAGTAGCTCTCGATCAGCTCGTGCGGCGCGCCCTCGGCGGCGATACGGCCCTTGTCCATGACCACCAGCCGGTCGCACAACTGCTCGGCCTCGTCCATGTAGTGCGTGGTGAGGATGAGCGTGGTGCCCTGCTGCTTGAGCCGGTAGAGCCGGTCCCAGACCACGTGCCGCGCCTGCGGGTCGAGTCCAGTGGTCGGCTCGTCGAGGATCAGGATCTCCGGCTCGTTGATCAGCGAGCGGGCGATGGTCAGCCGCCGCTTCATGCCGCCGGAGAGGGGTTCGACCTTGTCCCCGGCGCGGTCGGACAGCTGCACGAACTCCAGCAGCCGCTCGGTGCGCTCCCGGATCACCGGGCGCGGCAGCCCGAAGTAGCGGCCGTAGACATGCAAGTTGTCACGGACCAGCATCTCCGTGTCGAGGGTGTCTTCCTGCGGCACGACGCCGAGCCTGGCCCGGATGGCCGGCCCGTCGGCCATCGGATCCAGGCCGAAGATCCGCAGGGAGCCGCCCGTGCTCGGGGAGACGCAGCCGATCATGCGCATGGTCGTGCTCTTGCCCGCCCCGTTGGGCCCGAGGAAACCGAAGACCTCACCGCGGCGCACCTCGAAGTCCACGCCGGCCACCGCGGTGAACGGCGGCGCGCCCTTCTTGGTGAATTGCTTGCTTAGTTCGCGGGCCTCGATCAGGACCTCGCCCGGCACCGCCGGCCGCGGGTTTTGGGGAGGATGGGATCGTCCAGACACCCTATCGACGCTACTGGTACGCACCGACAACATTCGAATGGTTTTCCGCTCGCGGGCGGCGCACTGGAGCAGCCGAGGGAGTCACGGGTAAAGCCTGGCGCTAAGGGGGCGCTGCTAAGTTCGATCCATGGCGAAACTTGGGAACACAGATCTGGACGTCTTCGGGCTGTGCCTCGGCGGCAACGTCTTCGGCTGGTCGGCGGACGAGGACGAGTCGTTCGCGATCCTGGACGCGTACGCGGCGGCCGGCGGCAACTTCATCGACACCGCCGACGTGTATTCGCTGTGGGTGCCGGGGAACTGCGGTGGCGATTCCGAGCGGATCATCGGTCGCTGGCTGAAGGCGCGCGGCAACCGGGACGCGATGGTGATCGCGACGAAGGTGGCCAAGCTGCCGAGTCGGCCGGGACTGTCCGCGGCGAACATCCGCGCCGCCGCCGAAGAGTCATTGCAGCGGCTGGGGACGGACTATATCGACTTGTACTACGCACACCAGGACGACCCGGGCACGCCGATCGAGGAGACTCTCGGTGCGTTCGACGCCCTCGTACGTGAGGGCAAGGTGCGTTACATCGCCGCATCGAACTTCACCGCGCCGCGCCTTACCGAATCGCTCGCCGTTTCCGACCGCGAGGGCTTAGCGCGGTACTGCGCGCTCCAGAATCACTACAACCTGCTGGAGCGCGCCGAGTACGAGCGCGACTTGGCGCCGGTGCTGGAGCGCGAAGGCGTGCCCGGCGTGCCGTTCTACGGGCTGGCGCGTGGGTTCCTGGCCGGCAAGTACCGGCCCGGCGTGGAGGTCGACTCCGTGCGCGCGGGCGGTGTCGCGCCGTACCGCAACGAGCGTGGGTACCGCGTGTTGGGCGTGCTGGATCATGTGGCGGCGGCGCATAACACGACGGTCGCGGCGGTCGCGCTGGCTTGGCTTGCCGCTCAGCCGACGGTTGCCGCGCCGATCGCGTCTGCGCGAACGCCACAGCAGCTACTGGAACTGGTGCCGTTCACTGACCTGAAGCTGTCCAGCGACGAACTGTCCGCACTCAACGCCGCGTCACAAAACACTGCGTCGGTCTAAGCCTCCGAAGGCTCCTCTGGCGCGACCAGCCGCTGGATCATCTCCAGCATGGTGCAGACTTGCCGGTTCATCGCATCGTGCTGCTCGGCGAGCGCGCTGAAGTTGACGGTGAGGGTTTGCAGCAGCTCGTGCGACGCGACATCGGCTTCGTAGTCGTGTTGCGCGAGCTCGCTGGAGATCTGGTCGCTGCGCTTGGCGGCGATCAGCAGAATGGCGCCCTGCAGCGCGGCGACACAGGAGAGCACGAGGTTCAGCAGGATGAACGGGTACGGGTCGAACGCGCGGTGATGTGCGTGCGCGATCAGGCCATTGATTCCCATCCACAGCGCCAGGAACACGAGGGCGGCGAACACGAACGCCCACGAGCCCATGCCGTTGCGCATCTTGTCGGCGGCGCGTTCGCCAAGGCTGAGCTGGTCGCCGGTGCGCACATCCGGGTTCCATTTCCAGCCGCGCTTGATGACGCGGGCCGCGCCCTTGGCCGAGGCGGATATGCGCAGGCGGGCCTGGCCGCCGATGGAACTCGTACCCCCTGGTGAATTCATGGCCGAAAGTGTGGCACGTCCGGTGCCCGCCTCGAGGTCGGGGCACCGGACGTGAAGGCTCCGAAGCGAAACCCGTTACGCGACCGACTATTCGCGCCCGGCGCGCGAGCCGAAGCCGGCAGCGGGGGCGCCGCCGTCGCGCAGCGCGTCACGGATCTGGGCGAGCAGTTCGAGCTCGGTCTCCGCGGGCGGGGGTACGTCCGGGATGCCCTGGCGGCGCTTGCGCATCTTCTCCAGGTGGTTGAGCGGCATCACGATGAAGAAGTACACGCCGATCGCGATGAGCAGGAACTGGATGATCGCGGTGATGAACGATCCGTAAAGGATCTTCGAGTTGTGCACCGTCAAGACCAGCTTGTTGTAGTCAGGCTTGCCGAAGATCGCGGTGATCAACGGCATGATGATGTCGGCCACCAACGCGTTGACGATCGCGCTGAAAGCAACGCCCATGACAACGGCGACCGCCAGTTCGACGACGTTTCCGCGCAGGATGAAATCCTTGAAGCCTTTGATCATGGTGGGTTCCCTTCGGCACGGGCGCGGGCGCGCCCTCGTGTCTGTACAACAACCAGAGAAACGACCGCCCGCGCAAGGGGTCACCGGGCCCGGTGCTGAACCGAGACGGTCGGCGTTGTACCGTCGTTCGGTGCGCTCGTACCGCTTTGTCTTCACGCCGAAGTGGCTGGCTTTCCATGCACTGACCTGGTTCGTGCTGATCCCGGCCTTCATCGGGCTGGGCCAGTGGCAGCGCGACCTGTGGAAAGACCATGCCCGCTCGCAGGGCGTGGTGCTCGGCGCGCTGGCCGCCGCGCCGGTGCCGCTGGACTCGGTCAACCCGACCGGTCACACGGTCACGCGCGATCAGCAGTGGAAGATGGTCTCCGCGACCGGCCGCTATGACACGGCGCACCAGTTCATGGTCCGCAACCGCTCGCAAAACGAGCAGCCGGGCTGGTTCGTGGTGACGCCGCTGGTGCTCGCCGACGGCACGGCGGTCCTGGTCAATCAGGGCTGGGTACCTGAATCGAACACGAGCATGTCCAACGCGGCGCCCGCGTTCCCGCCGGTGCCGTCCGGGACGGTCACGGTGTCCGGTTCGCTTCAGCCGGATGAGACGACGGCGGACTCTCGGATCAAGGACGACACGGCGCAGCTTCCGGCCGGCGAGATCGCGCTGATCACCCGGAGCGACCTGGCCGCGCGAGTGCCGAATCCGCTGCATGACGGCTCGATCAGGCTGATGTCGAGCACTCCGGCGAACACGGCGGCCGCGGCCGCGCAGCCGGTGCCGAACCCCACCTACGACAACTCCATGTACATCGCCTACATGGTGCAGTGGTGGGTCTTCGCCGCGGTGATGCCGGTGACCTGGTTCCTGCTGCTGCGGCGGGAGGCGAACGATCGGCGGATCGCGGCGCAGGAGGCCGCGGCGGGCTCGCCGGACCCGACTGATAAGCCTGGCGCTGAACCGGCCGCATCGGAGTCAGCTGGCGTACTAGCGTCAGCTGGCGTCGGGGAGGCGGTCGTCGCCGGAGTAGCCGCCGACCCGGAGGCGGTCGAGCAGGGCCGCGAACCGGTCGCTGGGGAAGAGCTGGAGGGTCTCCCCCACGCTGTCGGAGGGTAGGCGGCTGAGCTTTCCGCCCTGCCACCAGTACAGCTGGTCGGAGATCGGTCCGGGACAGGTCTCGAACTGTCTTGCGGCGAAGCGCAGCATCGTTCCGGCGGCGGCGACCACGGCCGCCGATTCGATCGGGTGCACGGCGATCAGGTGCCGGTGCGGCAGCACAACCAGCGCGCCGTTGGCCTCGACGTAGCCGGGCAGGCCGGCCAGGTGCTCGGCGAGCCACAGCACGTGCGTCGCGGCGTAGTGGCTGGGGCTGAACAGCGCGACCAGTTCGGTGCCGTCGAGCGTGAAGCGCTCGACTTCCATCCTGGTGTCGCGCCGCACGTTGGCTCTGGCGGCATCGAACACGACGTGCTCGGCCACGCCCCAGCCGAGGGCCTCGCCGACCGACACCAGTTCGCCGCCGATCGCGGCGCCGTTTTGAGCGGTTCCCGGCCAACCGGGCGGGGCCTCGGTGACGATCGCTTCGAGCAAGCCATCGGCCACGATGCGCCGCAGGGCGCCGTCGAGGGTGGCGTCGGCGGAATCGGCCGGCAGGATCCGGGCCCGCAGCGGTTCCCGGATGCGGCGCCAGAGTGAGTCGTCCGCGGCCCGGGCCCCGTCGGCCGCGGCGTCTCGCAGGGTGCTGACGTACTGTTCGATCAGCTCGGGCCAGTCGGCCTTCGGTTTCTCGCGCATCCGCTCGCGCACCGGGGCGAGGTCGATCGCGGTGCCCGGCCACGGCCGGTCGGTGCGCCCGATCTCGAGCCGGTCGCGCGCGATCACCCGCCACCGCAGGCCCCGGCCGCGCAGCTCGACTTCGAGCAGGCCGAGCAACGCCGTGGCCACCTCGTCGCCGAGCGGCCACAGCGGATCCGCGAGCGGATCTGGATCGGCCTCTGAGCCTTCGTCAGATGCGGGCACGGGACGCAGTGTAACCGTCACTGTGCGCGCTCCCGCCGCGGTTTCTGTCACACGGCAACAGTTGGCCACGCGGCATGCGCGGAACCCGTTACCCACCGCCGGATTGCCCGTTGTACTGGTTGTGTCAGAGTCGTCTGCTGTTCCCAGCTTTTCGCCTGTCCGCCCGACCGAGCCGCCGCCCGCGCCGCAGTTGCGGCCGCGGGCTCCGCGCGGCCCGGCGGGACTGGGCCCGCTGAGCCCGAGCGGGATCGGCGCGCCGATGCTCGGTTCCGGCCTGCCGGGTGTGCCGCGGCCGCGCCGGGTCGGGCCGCCGCGGACCGACCCGGTCATCACGGACACGGTGTGGGAGCGGATCGAGCCGCTGATCCCGCAACGCACGCGCCGCCGCCGCTACCCAGGGCGCAAGCCGCTGGACGATCGCGCCGTGCTGACCGGGATCCTGGTCGTGCTGGCGCGCGGGATCGGATTCGAGCGGCTGCCTAACGAACTGGGCTTCGGTTCGGGCATGACGTGCTGGCGGCGGCTGCGCGACTGGCAGCAGGCCGGGGCGTGGAACGCGATCGCCGCGGAACTGGCGCGCGGGCTGCCGGACGGTGACCGGATCGACTTCGAGCGGGTCGCCGCTACCGCCGCCGATGCCGAGTCCGCGTCCCCGGTGACCCGGCGGCCGATCGCGGCGAAGGCGAAGCACCCCTCCCCCGTGGCCGCCGAGTTCGGTATGACGCTGCTGCGCTGACCCACCCAACCGTCGCGGTGTCAGTCTTTCCAGATCAGCCAATCGGCTGCGCCGCGGATTCCTGGTGGGCGAACTGGGTGCGATAGAGATCGGCGTATAGGCCGTCGGCGGCGAGCAACTGGGCGTGCGTGCCGTGCTCGACGATTCTGCCGCCGTCGACCACGAGGATCTGGTCGGCGTCGCGGACGGTGGAGAGCCGGTGCGCGATCACGAGCGAGGTCCGTCCGCGCAGGGCGCTGGCGAGGGCGTGCTGGACCGCGGCCTCCGACTCCGAGTCCAAGTGCGCGGTCGCCTCGTCGAGGACCACCACGTCAGGCGCCTTGAGCAACAGCCGGGCGATGGCGATGCGCTGCTTCTCGCCGCCGGAGAGCCGGTAGCCGCGGTCGCCGACGACCGTGTCGAGTTCGTCGGGCAGCGAGGCGACCAGGTCCCAGATCTGCGCGTCCTTGAGTGCCTGCACCAGCTCGGCCTCACTCGCGTCCGGGCGGGCGTAGAGCAGGTTGTTGCGGATCGTGTCGTGGTACATGTGCGCGTCCTGAGTCACCACCCCGATGCGCTCTCGCAGGGAGCTCAGTTGCGCGTCGCGCACGTCGAGCCCGCCGACGCGCACGCTGCCGCCGGTCACGTCGTAAAGCCTCGCGGCGAGCGCGGTGATCGTCGTCTTGCCCGCGCCGGACGGTCCGACCAGCGCGGTCATGGTGCCCGGCTCGGCGCGGAAGCTCAGGTCGTGCAGGACCTGCGCGGAGGGCGCCTGGTCGAGTACGGCCACTGATTCGAGCGAGGCGAGGGAGACCTCCGACGCGCTCGGATACCGGAAGGCGACGTGTTCGAACTCGATGACCGGCGTTCCCGGCGGAACCGGCGCGGCCTCGGCGCGCTCGGTGACCATCGGCGGCAGGTCGAGCAGTTCGAAGACTCGGTCGAAGGAGACCAGCGCCGTCATGACGTCGACACGCACGTTGGCCAGCGCGGTGAGCGGGCCGTAGAGCCGGCCGAGCAGCCCGACCAGCGCCAGCATGGTGCCGAGGGACAGGTGCCCGCTCACGGCCATCCGCCCGCCGATCAGGTACACCATCGCGGTGGCGAGCGCGGCGACTAGCGTCAGCGAGGTCATGAATCCGCTGCTTGAGACCGCGACCCGCACGCCGATGCCGCGCACCCGGTCGACCTTGGCCGCGTAAAGGCCGTCGTCCTCCTCGGGGCGGCCGAACAGCTTGGCGAGCAGCGCGCCGGAGACGTTGAACCGCTCGGTCATCATCGTGGACATGTCCGCGTTCAGCTGCATCTGTTCGCGGGTCATCTGCTGGAGCCTGCGGCCCATCCACTTGGCCGGCAGGACGAAGATCGGCAGCAGGATCAGCGCGAGCAGGGTGATCTGCCAGGACAGCACGAACATCGTGATCCCGGTCAGCAGCAGCGAGACCACGTTGGACACGACGCTGGAGAGCGTCGAAGTGAACGCGCGCTGCGCACCGAGGACGTCGCTGTTGAGCCGCGAGACGAGCGCGCCGGTCTGGGTGCGGGTGAAGAAGGCGATCGGCATGCGCTGCACGTGCGCGAAGACCTTGGTGCGCAGCAGCGCGATCAGGCCCTCGCCGATGCGCGCCGACAGGTAGCGCGAGACGAGGCCGACCGCGGCGTCGAGCAGCGCGATACCGGCCACGACCAGGGCCAGGACCACGACCAGGCCGCCGTTGTGCTTGAGGATGCCGTTGTCGACGATGCGCTGGGAGAGTAGCGGCGGCAGCACGCCGAGGACCGCGTCGATGACCGTGAGGATCAGGAATCCGGTGATGACGCGCCCGAACGGCCGGGCCAGGGCGCCGATGCGGCGAAGCGTGCCGGGTTTCAGCTTCTGGATCGACGACCCGTCTCGCATGTATGAGCCCATGGTCTGCCAGCCCGAGATGCCTGAGCCCATACCCATGCCACGCACTGCCCGCCGCCCGTCTTCCGCCGAGCCGGTTCCGACTCGTCTTCGCGCGACTTGAACGTATTACGGATCGGCCGAATTCCGCTGCATCGCTGCCGGACTACTGCGCGGTAGGACGGTGCCTTACGCGGCGCCGCTGCCGATACGCGCGGCCAGCACCCGATCCAGCGCGACGGCAGTGCCGCGGGCGATCGCGCCGACCAGCACCCCGGCCTCGCCGAGAGCGCTCACTTCGACGCGCGGAGGGTACGGGATGCGCTTGGCGAGTTCGGCGCGCACCGGCTCGAGCAGCAGATCGTCGTTCAGGCCGATGCCCCCTGCCAGGACCGCGAGCTCGACGTCGGCGACCGCGCAGATCGGCGCCAGGTACACCGCGATGCGCCGGGCCTCCTCGGCGACCAGCAGCCCGGCCAGCCGGTCGCCGGAGCGGGCGGCCTCGAAGATCTGCTCCGGGGTCACCGGGGGCCGCAGCGCGGTCGGCACGTCGCGGAACTCGGCCCAGTCCGCGGCCAGGCGCACCAAGGCCGGGCCGCACGGGTCGAACGGGTTCGCGTCGACGCCGCCCTCGAAGGCGAAGTCGATCTCGCCGGCCGCGCCGTTGCGGCCGCGGTGCAGCCGGCCGCCGAGGACCAGGGCCGCTCCGGTGCCGGTGCCGACCGAGAGCACCGCGAAGTCGTCCGCCTTCGCGCCGACGCCGCGCCACTGCTCCCCGATCGCCGCGAGGTGGATGTCGTTCTCCAGCAGCACCGCGACGCCGCGGCCGGAGGCGGCCGGTGCGGTGGACTCGAAGGCCTCGGTCAGCGCCGCGGCGAGAGCGAAGCCGTCCAGGCCGGGAATCGTCGTGCCCTGATAGACCCGGCCGGTGGACTGCTCGACGACGCCGGGCGCGGCGATCACCGCCACCTGCTCCGCTTCCGCGGGCACCGCGGCGCGCTGAAGCAGCCTGCGGCGCATCTGCGCGGCCTGCGCGACGACCGCGGCGATGGCGCCGGACCCGATGTCGACCTGCTCGCGGGCCCGTTCCTCGCCGTCCAGGGCGGCGACCACCCCGCGCAGGTAGCGGCCGCCGATGTCCAGTCCGACGACGAACCCGGCCTCGGGCACCGGCTCGAAGAACAGGGCGCCGTAGGTCGGGCCATCACTGCCCGGTGCGGTCTCGCGCACCAGGCCGCTGTCCAGCAGCGCGGCGAGCGCGGCGGAGACGGTCGGCTTCGAGATGCCGACCCGGCGGGAGATCTCGGCGCGGGAGATCGGGTGCTCGGCGCGGATCGTCTCGAACACCGTCCGCTCGTTGAGCGCCTTGAGCATGGGCGCGGTCGCAGCCTGGGAGCGGGACGGTTCGCCGGTCATGGCGACGAATATTACGGGACTGAGACGCGTGTGTGTCGAATCTTCCAGGGGCTAGGCAAATAGTCGCGCCGATACGGCGGCGATTGGGCGGCGGATCTCAAGGCCTCAGCGGCGCGCCAGCGCTCGGATGCGGCGCACCTGCGCGGCCCGCTCGGCGGCGCGCTGCGCGTCGTACTCGCGCTCCGTCGCGCCGCGGATCAACGCCTTGGTCTCGATCAGCGCGTCGCGGTCGGCGGCGAGCAGCTCATGCACGAGGATCTGCGCCTGCACGAGCAGGTCGGCCGTGGGAACGACCCGATTGGCCAGGCCGATGCGCTCGGCCTCCGGCGCGTCGATCCAGCGTCCGGTCGCGCAGATCTCCAATGCGCGGCCGTAGCCCACCAGGTCGGTCAGCGGTTTGGTGCCGCCGAGATCCGGTACCAGGCCGAGGCTGATCTCACGCATCGCGAAGCGCGCGTCCTCGGCGACGATACGCAGATCGCAGGCGAGCGCGAGCTGGAAGCCGGCTCCGATGGCGTGGCCCTGCACCGCCGCCACGCTGATCAGATCAGGCCGGCGCCACCAGGTGTACGCCTCCTGAAACGCCTCGATGGTCAGCTCCGCGTCGACCGGATCGCTGGAGGCCAGATCTATCAGAGTCTTGGTTTTCCCTCTGGCGCCGTCCGCCTGGTCCTCGCCGACGAGCACGGAGCGGTCGAGGCCCGCGCTGAACGACGGCCCTTCGGCGCGCAGCAAGACGGCGCGCACCGATCCGGGCAGCGCGCGGCCCATCTCCGCCAGCTGCCACCACATCGTGGGCGTCATGGCGTTGCGTTTGGCCGGGCGGTTCAAGACGATCGTGGCGACTTCGCCCTCGACCGTCAGGCCCAGTCCGGCCTTGGCCGCGGCGGCCTGACGTTCGGCGGGCCAGAAGTCGTATACCGGCGCGGGCTCGGATCCGAACTCGGACGGCGAGGCGTCGGCACGAAGGTCGTCGATCCGGGGTTCCATCGGTCTGCCGCCCCCTGGTGGTGAAGGTGTGGAGATGCGATGGACCCTATCGGAGAGCGCCCGGCGCGCACCACGCGCCCCTCACCTGGCCGGTCGGCTGCAGTGCGAAGACAGCAAGCGCAGAGACGACAAGCCCCGGCCGCCGATGCCGTGCGGCATCGGCGGCCGGGGCTACGTCGCCGAGTCGGCTCGGGCTGCCGCTAAGCGGTCTTCGCCTTGCCGCGGGTCGCGCCGCCGCGCCCGCGCAGGGTCACCCCTGACTCGCTGAGCATCCGGTGCACGAATCCGTACGAACGGCCCGTCTCCTGGGCCAGGGCGCGGATCGATTCGCCCGACTCGTACTTGCTCTTCAGATCGGTCGCGAGCTGCTCTCGCGCGGCGCCGGTAACGCGGCTGCCCTTCTTGAGAGTCTCGGCCACACGTGCCTCCTATGAGGGGTGCGGGAGCCTTGCCCCCGCAATATTCACTGCGTGATTCGGATGGGTTGGGTCGGCGGAGTATCGCGCTTCCGCCGGGAACCGCAGGTGGGCAGTCCCACCGTGTGCTGCGGTAGTGCGCTCTGATGACCCATGATCACCCCTCCCGCTCGAGTTGACCACCGATTCGGCGAACAAAGTCGCCGGTTATTCCCGGCCCGGGCGGCGGATTCGGCCGGTATTCAGGGGGTTTATCAGCATTTAGCCCAGGTCCCGTTATCGGACTGTTACGGTGTGCTTCCGACGCTGTGTCGGATCACCGCGCGGCACGATCGGTTCACGCGAGCGCGACCAGATCCCGATAGCTCTCGTTCCACAGGTCCTCGACCCCGTCGGGCAGCAGGATGAGCCGTTCAGGTGCCAGCGCGTCGACCGCGCCCTCGTCGTGTGTGACCAGCACGACCGCGCCTTCATAAGAGTTCAGGGCGCTGAGGATCTCGGCGCGGCTGGCCGGGTCGAGGTTGTTGGTCGGCTCGTCGAGCAGCAGCACGTTCGCGCTGGAGACCACCAGCGTGGCCAGGGCGAGCCTGGTCTTCTCGCCGCCGGAGAGCACGCCGACCGGCTTTTCCACGTCGTCGCCGGAGAAGAGGAAGGAGCCGAGCACCTTGCGCACCTCGACCAGGTCGAGATCCGGGGCGGCGGTGCGCATGTTCTCCAGGACGGAGCGCTCCGGGTCGAGGGTCTCGTGCTCCTGGGCGTAGTAGCCGACCTTCAGGCCGTGACCGGGCTCGATCTTGCCGGTGTCCGGGTCCTCCACCCCGGCCAGCAGCCGCAGCAGCGTGGTCTTGCCGGCGCCGTTGAGCCCGAGCACCACCACCTTCGTGCCTCGATCCACGGCCAGGTCCACGTCGGTGAAAATCTCCAGCGAGCCGTAGGACTTGGAGAGGCCGGAGGCCATCAGCGGGGTCTTGCCACACGCGGCCGGCTGCGGGAAGCGCAGCTTGGCCACCTTGTCGGACTGGCGCACCGCCTCGAGGCCGGAGAGCATCCGCTCCGCGCGCCTGGCCATGTTCTGCGCAGCCACCGTCTTCGTCGCCTTCGCGCGCATCTTGTCGGCCTGGGAGAGCAGCGCCCCGGCCTTCTTCTCCGTGTTGGCCCGCTCACGCTTGCGCCGCCGCTCGTCGGCCTCGCGCTGCGCCAGATAGTTCTTCCAGTCCATGTTGTAGACGTCGATGGTGGTGCGGTTGGCGTCCAGGTGGAAGACCTTGTTGACGCAGTACTCGACGAGTTTGACGTCGTGCGAGATGACGATGAAGCCGCCCTTGTAGCTCTTGAGGTACTCGCGCAGCCACCCGATCGAGTCGGCGTCGAGGTGGTTGGTCGGCTCGTCGAGCAGCAGCACCTCGTTGTCGCCGAACAGGATCCTGGCCAGTTCCACCCGGCGACGCTGCCCGCCGGAGAGGGTACCGAGTGGCTGAGTGAGTACGCGTTCCGGCAGGCCGAGGCTGGCGGCGATGGTGGCGGCCTCGGACTCGGCCGCGTATCCGCCGTTCGCGAGGAACTCGGCCTCGGCATTGCCGTAGCGGCGCATAGCCCGCTCGTGCTCTTCCGGGTTGGTCGAGCCCATCTTCGCTTCGGCCGCGCGCATCCGGCGTACTGCCTCATCGAGGCCGCGCGCCGACAGGATCCGGTCGCGGGCCAGCACGTCGAGGTCACCAGTACGCGGGTCCTGCGGCAGGTAGCCGACCGGGCCCGAGCGGGAGATCGTGCCGGCCGCGGGCAGCGTTTCGCCGGCCAGCGTCCTGGTCAGCGTGGTTTTGCCCGCGCCGTTACGCCCGACCAGGCCGATGCGGTCGCCGGGGCCGACGCGGAAGGACACCGGCTCGAGCAGGACGCGGGCGCCCGCGCGCAATTCGACCTGGGAAGCGGAGATCACCGGGCCATATTACGCGAGGCGCGCCGAGCACCCCTGACGCGCAGTCGGCCTTGATGTAGCATCCTTACTTAGCGCTGCACTTGCGCGTCGGCGGCGTGGCAGGACGTGCATGCTCGGCAGCGAGGCGTCAAAGGCAAGGGGCTACGGTCGTGACCTCGTCGTTCCCCGCTTCGGCACTGCCGCGGCTGCGCTCTCCCTTCGCCGCGCGGCTGCACCTGCAGACCGGCGTCGCCGAGTCGGCGACCCTGGCTTGGGCCGACCGGTTCGGGCTGGCCCGCGACCCCGTGGTGCGCCGCAGGCTGGCGGTGACTCGAAGCGCGCGGCTGGCGGGGCGGGTGAGCCCGCAGGCCACGCTGTCTGGGCTGCTGCTGAACGCGGATTGGCAGACCTGGCTGTTCCTGTTCGACGACGCTTACTGCGACGAGTCGGACCTCGGCCGCCGGTCCGCCGACACCGCAAAGACAGCAAGCCGGGTAGCGCAGGTGCTGGAGACCGGGCAGCTGTCGCAGCGGGATTCGGACCCGTTCCTCGTCGCGCTCGCCGATCTGCGTGTGCGGATGGTGCAGATGGCGACGCCGGAACAATTCGACCGGTTCGTCGCTCAGGCGGTCTTCTATCTGCTGGCCCTGACCTGGGAGGCGGCGCACCGGGAGCAGGGCACACTGGCAGGCTTCGCGGAGTATGTCGCCATGCGCCGGCACAGCGGGGGCGTGCCGACCTGCCTGGCGCTGATCGATGTGATCAACGGCTTCGAACTGCCGGGGTCGGCCTGGAGTTCGCCGCGCCTGCGCGCGCTCACCGAGGCCGCGACCGACATCACCTGCTGGGCCAACGACATCTTGTCGTACCCGAAGGAGGTGCGCCGCTCGACCGATGTGCTCAGCCTGCCCGCGGTGCTTTCCCACGAACGCGGGTTGCCGATCGCGGAGGCGATCGCCGAGGCCGCGCGGCTGCACGACGAGCGGATCGGCGAGTACCAGCGGCTCGAGGCTGCGCTGCTGCGGGACGGCGACGAGCAGACCCGCAGGTACCTGGCGGATCTGCGCCATTGGATCTCCGGGAATCTCGCGTGGTCCTATGAGACGGGGCGGTACGCGCTCGGGATGGCTGCCTGACGGTGTGTGGCGGCCGCATGGCGCCCGGCCGCGCAGTCACCGGGCCATGAGTAGCAGGGGTACCGAATCGGGATGCAGCGTGGTGCGCGCCACCGGCCGCACCACCGCACCGGGCTGCGCGGTGAACGAATACTGCGACGCGACGGCTGCGATGGTGGTCAGCATGAGGCTCCAGGCGAACGCCTCGCCGATGCATCCTCGCGATCCGAGGCCGAACGGCAGATAGTGGCCGCGCAGCGGTCCGGGATCTGGGCTGCGCCAGCGCTCCGGGTCGAAGCGGCCGGGGTTCGGATATACCGCCGGGTCGTGCTGCAGACCGTAGAAGTTGAGCAGCACTTGGGTTCCGGCCGCGATCGGCGTCTCGCCAAGCCTTACGTCCTCGATCGGGCGCCGGCCGAGGATCCAGCCCGGCGGGTAGCACCGTAAGACCTCTGATACGACGCGGCGGGTCAGCGGCAGGCTCCTGAGATCCGCGGCGGCCGGCTTGCGGCCGCCGAGAACCGCATCGATCTCCTGCTGGACTTCCCGTTGCAGACCCGGCTCACGGGAGAGCACGTGCAGGCTCCACGCGAGCGTGCCCGCGGTCGTTTCGGTGCCGGCCAGCAATACCGTCATGATCTCGTCGTGCGCCTGCGCGTCGGTCATGCCGCTGCCGTCCTCTTCGTCCACGGCCGCGAGCACGGTGCTCAACAGACTGGGCGTTTCGCCGGGCGCGGATACCGCCGTCGGCGTCCCGTTCTGCCGCGCGCGGTGCTCGGCGACCATCCGGTCGACCATGGCGTGCAGCGCGGCGCAGGCCTGGTCGAAGCGGCGGTTTCCGGATGTCGGAACCCTGTTGAGGAAATCCAGCGGCAGCAGCGCGCGCCGCCCGATGCCGCCGAGCAGCACCGGCAGCGAAGCCATGATCTCGCGCAGCGCCGCGGAATCGGCGCCGGGCGCGTCGTCGGCGTCGGCGTTGGAGCCCTCGAACATGGCCCGCACCGTCGCGTCCATCGCCAGGATCCGCATCTCGTGCGCCGCGTCGATCCGCGTGCCGTCGCGCCATTGCTCGATGGTGCGGCTCACGGACCGGTTCATCGCCGCGACGTACCCCTCGACGTGTCTGTGATCGAACGCGGGGTGCATCAGGCGTCGTTGACGGCGGTGTTTCGCGCCGCCGGAGGTGCCGATGCCGTCGCCGATCAACGTTCTGAGTTGATCGAACTGGAAGCCCTTGTCGTAGGAGGAGGCGTCGGCGACCAGGATCTGGATGACCCGCTCGGGGTCGTTTACCAGCAGCGCCGGTTTCGGGCCAAGGCGTATCGCGACGACGTCCCCGAGCGGATACGCTCGTTCGAGGAAGCCGAGCGGGTCACGCAGCAGCGCCCCGGCGTGTCCGAGAAGCGGCCATGAACCTCGCATCGACACAGGCGAGCGCACCGGTCGCGGTATGAGTTCGGTCGGAGTCGACATCATTACCCCCAGTCGCGCAATCCCGACACTCGGTCACAATAGCGACGGCGCGACGGCGCAGTAAGGGCGCACGCGGGCGATACAAACCGGCCATCGTGTGCGATTCTTGAGAAACACCACCCCGTAGAGCTACCGCGCGACTACTGTATGCACGACGGTGGACGATACGCCTGTGTCTGGAGTGAGCAATCAGGCCGCGAGAATACGGGAGCGGCGCAAGCGCGATCGGCGGGAGGAACCGATGACACCGCCTCAACAGCAGGACGCTACACCAGATTCGGACGGGTTCGACGAGGTGAATGAACCGCTGCGGCACTCCAAAGTGACGAACGACGCCACGCACGACGCCTCCGACGCCGCGGCGGTACGTCCCGAAGCGCCGCCGCGCCCGGCGGACACGACGCCGGCCAAACCGGCGGTGCGCGTCTCATCCGGCGCGTATCAAACCTCGAGCCGGCCGCTGGCGGCCTGGGACGACCCCGGTTCGGCGTCTAATCTGGTCGGCTCCTCCACCGGTTTTTTCAACTGGGCGCTGCCCTCTGGCGAGGTGTTCTGCGATGAGCAGACGCTCCGCTTGCACGGCCTGCCGCCGGATGCCGCGCCGCAGTTCGAGACCTTCCTCGGCCAGGTGCCACAGGAGGACCTCGAGCAGTTGCTCAGCCTGCTGCGGCCGATGCTTTCCACCGTCGGCGACTACGTGCTCGAATACCGGGTGCTCTGGCCGGACGGCGTCATCCACACCCTCGAGACGCGCGGCCGGGTGGTGGCCGGTGCGGACGGCGAGCCGGTGCGGTCGATGGGCGTGATCGCGGACATCACCGAGCGGCGGGCCGCGGAGGAGGCGGCGCGTTCCGAGGCGCGCGCCGCGACGCGGATCCAGACCGTCACCGCCGGACTGGCCGCGGCCTCCACGCTGGACGAGGTGCGCGCGGCGGTCGAGCGGGCGCTGCCCGCTCTGGGCGCTGATTCGCTGATCATCGCGGACGTGGGGAACCGAGTGGAGGTGCTGCTCTCCTGCGGCATCGGCGCCGGGCGGCACGAGACCCTGCGGGTGTCCGACAACGGGCCGCTGCGCTCGTCCGTCACGTACGAATCAGCGCTCTTCTTCGGTAGTTCGGCAGAGCTCTGCGAACGCTTTCCCCAAGTGGAACCGGCGATCAAGGACTGCGGCCAAGAGGCCTGGGCGTTCCTGCCGTTGTCGGGCATCCCGCGGATGCGCGGGGTCTGTCTGCTCGGCTACCAGCGCGAGGCAGCGTTCGATGATGCAGAGCGTAGTGTGCTCGTGCTGGCGGCCAGCGCGATTGGCCAGGCCGTCTACCGCGCGAGACTGCACGACACCGAGCACACCTTCGCGCTCGCGTTGCAGGAGGGCATGCTCCCGCACACGCTTAGGTTCGGTCCCGGCGTGCGCGGCGCGTGGCGCTATGAGGCCGCGACGACCGGAATCCAGGTCGGCGGCGACTGGTACGACTCGGTGCCACTGGACGACGGCTCGACAGTGCTGATCATCGGCGACGTCGAAGGCCACAACGTGCACGCCGCCGGCATGATGTACCGGCTGCGTACGACCGTGCGCACATACGCCGCGGAGAAGCATCCGGTCGACGAGATCCTGCGGCGCGCCCACGACTTCGTCGTCGAGATCAACGACGAGGTCGAATACCCGATCTTCGCTACCTGCCTGGTGGCCCGGGTCGATCCGGAGGCGCACACGATCACCGTGAGCCGGGCCGGCCACATACCGCCGGTGGTGGTTCCGCCAGGGCTCGCCGCCTACGTACCGAAGACCGACGTCGGGGTCCCGCTCGGTGTCCTCGACGTCGGGCAATACCCGGTATGGCAGATGCCGTACAAGCCGGGCACGAGGCTGGTGCTGTGCACGGACGGGCTGCTGGAGAGCATAGACAACGACCTCGACGAGGGCCTTAAGCGCACGATCGCGTGTCTGCAGGACACCGGTCAGGTAGAGCTCGAAGTCCTGGTCGATCTGCTGCTGAGCGCGAACCGGCCCCGTGGTCTGTGGAAGGACGACGTAGCTGTCCTGCTCGCCGAGCTCTACTGACCGGCCAGCTCGCTGCTCAGCAATCACACGCCGCGCCGTCGGAAGGAGCGGTGAGCGGGTCGGTCGCGGGTTCACGCAGTCCCCAGCGAGACTCGTAGGCGAAACCCTCGCGGACCCAGTACTCGAATCCGCCGATCATCTCCTTGACCGGGAAGCCGAGCCGGGCCAGTTCCAGGGCTGCTCGCGTCGCGCCGTTGCAGCCGGGTCCCCAGCAGTAGGTCACGCACGGCATGCCGACGGGAATCAGCTCGCTGATTGACCGCTCGGCGGCGTGCTGCGCGATCTCGCGCGTCGGCAGGTGGATCGCGCCGGGAATGTGGCCCTGATCCCAGGCCTCCCGCGAACGCGAATCGACGAGCACGAATGCCGTGCCGAGCAGTCCGGCCTCCAGATCGGCCCGCACGTCGGAGACGTCGGTCTCGTAGGCGAGCCGCGCTGCGAAGTGCGCGAGCGCCGCGTCGTTCGCAGCCGCCGCGACAGACAGCACCGCGCTCCTCGTGTCGATTCCTGTCGTGGTCACTGTTCCCAACCCCTCTCTCGACCGCTACCGCACTCCATGCTTCCGGCCGCCGCCCCACCGGCCCAGTGGCGCGATCGCCAACTATCGCTAAGATCACGCCATGCCTGTCGATATCGAGGCGCCACGCCTCACACGGCGCGCCGGTCGCCATACGGTGGCCGTGTACGCCTTCGACGGCGTGTCGCCGTTCGAACTGAGTTGCGTCGTTGAGGTATTCGGCCTTCCGCGACCGGAACTGGGTGTGCCGTGGTACGACCTGAGGGTGTGCGCCGAGTCGACTGCGCCACTGCGAGCGGTCGGCGGATTCACGCTCGTGACCGAACGCGGCATGGACGACTTCGTCGCCGCGGACACGGTGATCGTGCCGGCTGTCGCGGATGTCCGCGGCGAGATCTCGCCCGGCCTTATCAGGGCTCTGCGCGCGGCGCATGAGCGCGGGGCCCGGGTGGTATCGATCTGCTCCGGGGTGTTCGCGCTGGCAGCGGCTGGACTGCTCGACGGCCGCGAGGCGACCACGCACTGGCGTTACGCGAAGCTGCTCGCCGAGCGGTTCCCAAGCGTCCAAGTCAATCCCGACGTGCTGTACGTGGACGGCGGCAGGGTCCTCACCAGCGCCGGCAGCGCGGCGGGCCTTGACCTGTGCCTGCACCTGGTGCGCTTGGACCACGGCTCCACGATCGCGAACGCCGTCGCGCGCCGCCTCGTGCTGCCGCCGCATCGCGAAGGCGGTCAGGCGCAGTTCATCGAGGCCGCGGTCCGCCCGATCGGCGAAGACGACGCGGTGGCCCGGTCGCTTGATTGGGCGCTCGCACACCTCGCCGAGCCCATCGCGATCGCTGACCTCGCCGCCGTCGCCCGCATGTCGACGCGCAGCTACCTCAGACACTTCACCCGCGCGACCGGAACCACTCCCCTGCGCTGGCTCATCTCGCAGCGCATCGCGGCCGCCCGCCCGCTGCTGGAGAGCACCGACGCCCAGGTCGAACAGGTCGGCGCGGCGGTGGGCTTCGCCGATGCCGCCACCTTCCGCCACCACTTCACCCGCAGCGTCGGCACCTCGCCCTCGGCGTACCGCCGCACGTTCCGGAAGGTGTCCGAGCCTTCCTCGTAGGCGAAAGTTGCACCACGCAGCGGCGTGCGCCGATCGCCATCAACGCAGGCCACAGACGATGCGCGGTCGCGGCAATCGATTGCCCGCCATTGTCGATCCGGCATTTCGAAGCTACGGTCCAGCCCGCGATTCAGGGCACGTGTTCTGTCCCGAAAGCAGTGTCGGGGCACCAGTTTCGGGAGCGTGAAGACCGGTGGCGAGCATCACCCGCAGGGCGACTTTGTTCAGCATCGCGACGGCGTTGGCCGCAGCCGGCGGGACGGTTGCCGCGACCGTCTCAGCGTCTGCCGCCGCGCCGCGCACCGCCTTCTCCGGCGCGGTCGGGTTCGGCGCCGGCGCGACCGGTGGTTCCGGCGGTTCGACCTACCACGTGACGAACCTGAACGACTCCGGTCCCGGCTCGTTCCGCGACGCGGTCAGCGCGTCAGGACGCATCATCGTCTTCGACGTCGACGGCTACATCACGCTCTCCTCCGCGGTCTCGGTCAAGAGCAACCTGACCATCGAGGGCGACACCGCGCCCGGTCAGGGCATCGGCCTGATGGGCCGCGAGGTCTCGTTCGCCAAGTCCAGCAACGACATCGTGCGCTACGTCAGGTTCCGCCAGGGCACGCTGGACCCGAACACCGGCAAGTCCGCGCTGAGCCTGTCCAGCGCCAGCGACATGATCTTCGACCATGTGTCCGTGGAATTCGGCTCCTGGGACGACATCGACGCGGTCGGCGCCAAGAACATCACCGTCCAGGACTCGATCATCGCCGACCCGATCGGCCAGCGCTTCGGCGCGCACACCGAGACCGGGCCGTTCACCTGGTACCACGACGTGTTCGCCAACAGCCACAACCGAAACCCGCTGGCCAAGGCGAACACCCAGTTCATCGACAACGTCGTGTACGGCTACCAGGGCGGCTACACGGCGGGCAATTCCAGCGGCGTCTTCACCCACGACGTGGTCGACAACTACTTCATCGCCGGGCCGCAGACCAGCAGCCCGTCCGACGCCTACTTCCAGATGACCAACCAGAAGGTTTACAACAGCGGGAACGTGCTGGACTCGGACAAGAACGGCACGCTCGGCGGCTCGTCACTCGGCCTCGGTGGAGGGGCGACGGCGCTCGGCGCGCCGTGGGCGTCGACCACGAACTCGATCGCGACGCAGAGCGCCCACAGCGCGTACTCCTGGGACCTGGCCAACGCTGGAGACCTGCCGCGCGACCAAGTGGACGCGCTCGTTGCCGCTGACGTTTCGTCCGCCGGTACCAGCGGCCACCTGTGGTCCAGTCAGACCCAGACGGGCCTCGGCAACGACGGCTACGGCACTATCAGCGGTTAGCGGCAGCGGCGCCCCGAGCGCTCAGATGCGAAGATCGGACGCATGACTGAGCGCGACTGGCACGAGATCGCGGAAGGTGTGTTCCGCAAGCGGTTCGAGCCCTGCGATGTGACAGTGACCGCGGTCGTCGGGTCCGCGGGAGTCGCCGTCGTCGACACGCGGTGCTCGCTGGCCGAGGCGCGCGAGATCAAGGCGCAACTGCGGCAGCTGACCAGCGCGCCGGTACGGTGTGTGGTCAACACGCATGCGCACTTCGACCACTGCTGGGGAAACGCCGAGTTCGTGGCGCCCCGGTTGACTCCGTCGGCGCGCATCTGGGGCCACGCCTCGGTTCCGGCGCGGCTTGATCCGAACGATCCCGCGCTGCGCGCCCTGGTCGCGCAACTCGCGGCGCAAGGCCCCGAGTGGGCGCAGCGGATGGCAGAGCTCGAATTCCGTGCGCCGACCGAACTGGTCCAGGAGCGCGCGTCGATCGATCTCGGCGATCGGGCGCTGGAGCTGCGATTCCTAGGGCGCGGGCATACCGACGGCGACCTGTGGATCTTGATCGAAACCGGTGCCGCCGGGATCGTGCTCACCGGGGATCTGGTCGAGGAATCGGGACCGCCGGCCTTCGGGCAGGACAGCTTCCCGCTGGAGTGGGCGGACACGCTGGATCGAGCGCTGCCGCTGATCGCCCCAGACGCGCTGGTGGTTCCGGGCCACGGCGCCGTCGTGGACGCCGCCTTCGTCCGAGCGCAGCGCGAAGCGATCGCATCGGTCGCGGCGGAAATCCGGCGGCTGCACGCGGCCGGGGTTCCGGTCCAGTCGGCGGCGAGCGCCGGCACCTGGGCGATCGAGGTAAAAGCACTCGGAGCCGCCATTGAGCGCGGGTACGCCGCGCTGACATAGGCTTCCTGCGTGGAGACCTCGAACGAGAATGTCATAGCGCAGATTTGGCGCTACCCGGTCAAGTCGCTACGCGGCGAACTGCTGTCCGCGGCCGCGGTGGACACTCGAGGCCTGCGCGGTGACCGGCTTTGGGCGGTGCGCGACTCGGCTGACGGAAAGCTGGGCTCCGGAAAGAACAGCCGGAGATTCCGGCGGTTTCCGGGCCCGACGCTGCTGAGCCTTTCCTCGCGTTACCGGGTCGACCCTGCGGCCGAACCGGACGCCGTCGAACCGCCGCTGGTTGTAGATGCGGACGGGCGCGAGTACCCGGTGTCAGACGGCTCTGCGGACCGCTTCTTCCAGCAGCAGACCGGGATCCCGACGCTGTCTGTCGCGCGGGAGGCCGAGGTCAACCACTTCGACGAGGAGCCGGTCAGCCTGATCGGCACGGCGACGTTGGAATGGGTCGAGAAAGAGTTGCCGGGCATCGCGACTGACGCGCGGCGCTTCCGACCAAATCTGGTGGTGCACACGTCGGAGCCGTTCGAGGAGGAGGCCTGGGTCGGGCGCACCGTCCACATCGGTTCCGGTGACGACGCGGTCGAGCTCACGTTCACGCACGTGCTGATGCGGTGCGTGATGACGACCATGGAGCAGGCCGACCTGCCGCCCGCGCTCGGCATGCTCAAGATGCTCGGGCAGCGTGAGGAGCAGCCGCTGCGGCTCGCCGTGGTCGGTGCGGCGACTCGGACAGGCATCGTGCGCATAGGCGACCCGGTCGTCGTCGACTGACGTCGCCGCCGGCGCGTCCGCTGACAGCGAACGCCTTCGCAGCTGCGCGCGGGAGCAAGGGACAGCAGTCCAGGCGTTAGGCCGTGTGAGACTGCTTCGTCCGGAGGTGCCACAGATGGCCCGCGATCCGTTCGCTCGCGAGGGCGGCGACCAAGACGGCGGCGTCGAGGCTCTAGACGCCTACTCGAAAGCCGTCGTGACCGTCGCCGATACCCTGCGGCCCTCGGTGCTCAGCGTCGTGGTGAGATCCGGACGCGGCGAGGGCGCAGGGTCCGCGGTGGCGTTCACCCGCGACGGCTTCCTGGTGACAAGCGCACACGTGGTCGACGGCGTCAACGGCGGCGCGGTGTTCACCTTCGACGGGCAGGAGCAGGTCTTCGAGGTGGTCGGCCGGGACCGGCTCTCCGATCTGGCGGTGCTGAGCACCGGGCTTCATCCGGCCGCCGCGGCCGAACTCGGCGACGCGGACCGGCTGCGGGTCGGGCAGCTGGTGGTCGCGGTCGGCAATCCGCTCGGGCTCGCCGGTTCGGTGACGGCCGGGATCGTCAGCGCGCTCGGCCGTTCGATTCCGGCGACCACGCCGGTCGGCCTGCGCGTGATCGATGACGTGATCCAGACGGACGCGGCGCTGAACCCGGGCAACTCCGGCGGTGCGCTCGCCGACGCCTCCGCGCGGGTCGTCGGGATCAACACGGCGGTGGCCGGCATCGGGCTCGGCCTTGCGGTGCCGATGAATTCCACGACCCAGCACATACTCAGTGAGCTGATGACGAACGGCAGAGTGCGCCGCGCCTGGCTAGGTCTCGGCAGCGCCACCATCTCGCTGCCGCCGGTGCAGGCCGAGCGGCTGGGGCAGGAGACCGGCTTGCGCGTGGTCGAGGTGGTGCCCGGTTCGCCGGCCGCCCGCGCCGGGATTCGCATCGGTGACGTCGTGATCTCGGCGAACGACACGCAAGTGCACACCGCGCAGGACCTTCAGAAGCTGATGCTGGGTCTGCGCGCCGGCAGCCGGCTCGGCGTGACGCTGATCCGTAACGGCGCGCTTGTCGACGTCGTCGCCTCGCTCAGCGAGCTGACCGGGGTGTGAGCCGCGGCTTGAGGCAGCGCCTCGCGCTGCGCCGGATCAGTCGCTCGAGGCCGCGTAGCGCCAGAAGTCGCGCATGATCGGGGGCGGGGTCGGGCTCGTCATCGACATCTGCGTGAACAGGATCGCAACCGATCCGGTGGCAGGTACGACATGCGCCGTCGTCCCGCAGCCGCCGATCCAGCCATAGCGGCCCGGTACGTTCCACGGGTCCCGGTTCGTCACGTCCACCGACCCGCCGAAACCCCAGCCCTGCCCCTCCAGGAACAGTTCGCTCGCGGCGCGCTGCTGGTCGGTCAGGTGGTTCGTGGTCATCAGCCGGACCGACTCCTCCGACAGCACCCTGCGACCATTCTGCGTACCGCCACTCAGCAGCATGCGTGCGAAGGCATACCAGTCCTCCACGGTCGAGACCATGCCGCCCGCTCCGGACGGAAACACCGGAACCGTGCTCCATTTTCCGTCGGGCCGGTCGGCCAAGTGCAGCTGCCCTGTCTCCGGGTCGGTGCGGTAGAGCGTCGCGAAACGGTCACGCTTAGCGGCGGGGACCGCGAATCCCGTGTCCGCCATGCCGAGCGGCTCGAACAGCCGCCCGGTCAGGAACTCAGGCAACGGCGTGCCGGACGCCCGGGCGATCAGCACTGATTGCAGTTCCGAGCCGATGTTGTACTGCCAGCCCTCACCCGGCTGGTCCAGCAATGGGATGCGGGCGAGGGCGGCGAGGTACTGATCCGGCGGGGCGTAATCCTGCGGGATCATGCCATCGCGCACCATCTCCCGGTAGATCACCTGGTTCACCGGCGTCATGAAGTCCGAGGTGAAACCCCAGCCCGAGCGGAAGGTGAGCAGGTCGAAGACGGTGATCGGCCGGTTGGCCGGAACCGTGTCGTCCAATGGGCTGTCCGGTGTGCGCACAACCCTGGGCTCAGCGAGTTCGGGCAGCCAGCGCTCGATCGGGTCGTCGAGCGCGATCAGTCCATCGTCAACCAGCGCCATGACGCCGGCCGCGGTGATTGGCTTGGAAACCGAAGCGAGGCGGAAGATCGTCTCCCGCGTCATCGGCGCGCTGCGCTCGACATCCAAGAATCCGGCGGCCTCCACCTCGACCGTGCCGCCTCGGGCCACCAGCGCGACGGCACCCGGCAGTGGTCCGCGCTCGACTTGCGTCTCCAGCAGTTCCGACAGCTTCGTCATGTCCGCCTGCCTGACTTCCCCGTATGCGGTTGAATCCCGTCGAATCGCAGCCTAGCCGCGCACGCCGACTGTGGCGCGCAGTTCGCCATCAGCGACCAGCACAGCGGGCCCGGTCATCTCCACGCGCCCGTCTTCACGTTCGACGATGCTGAGCCGGCCGCCGGGAACGTCCACCGTGTACGGCGTGCCGGGCAGCGACGCGTCTCGACGCGCTGCCGCGATCATCGCCGCACACGCGCCCGTGCCACAGGAGCGGGTCTCACCGACGCCGCGCTCGTATACGCGCATTGCGATGTGCTGAGGGCCGACCGAGGCCACGAACTCGACGTTGACCCCGTTCGGGTAGACCGCGGCCGGCTGCCAGGTCGGGGCTTCAAGCAACGCGCCGGCCTCCGCAACATCGTCGACGAAGACGACCGCGTGCGGGTTACCCATGTCGACATGCACGGACGCGGCCCGCCGTCCATCCCACGTGATTCGCGCCGCTTCCTGCGGCCAGGTCGGAACGCCCATATCAACGGTGATATCGCCGCCGTCGACAGGCACGTGCACAGTCTTGATGCCGCCGCGCGTAGCCACGCCGAAGCGCCCCGACTCGGCAAGGCCCTGATCCACCAGGTACCGCGCGAACACTCGCACGCCATTGCCGCACATCTCGGCGATCGATCCGTCGCCGTTGCGGTAGTCCATGAACCATGGCGCCGCCGCGGCGTCCTCCTCGTAACCTGGCATCTTCGCGGTCGCCACCACCCGCAGCACGCCGTCCGCGCCGAGTCCGGCACGGCGATCGCAGAGCGCTGCAACCCACGCGGGCTCCAGCGCCAGCGCGCCGTCCGGGTCGGGCAGGATCACGAAGTCGTTCTCCGTGCCGTGCCCCTTGGTATAGCGGATCATGTCCTCATCCTAGGACGCGGACGCGGCGGTGCCGCGCCATCATCACGTCACGCAGAATTCGTTGCCTTCCGGATCCTGCATCACGATCCAGCGGCCCTGCGCTCCCTCGTCCATCTCGCGCACCTTGGTCGCGCCCAGCTTCTCCAGCTCCACGACCCGCGCCTTCGCCTTCTCCCAGCGCTCGTCGGGCGGCGTGGAGCGATCGCCGCCGGCGCGGATGTCGAGATGCAGCCGGTTCTTGCCGCTCTTGGCCTCAGGCACCTTGGCGAACAGCAGGCGCGGGCGCGGGCTGCGTCCTTCGCCGGACTTGAAATCTGGAGGCACCGCCGCGGCCATCGTGTTCCAGTCCGACTCGGGGATCTTCCACGCAGTCAGCGCGGCTTCCCAGGAGTCGAAGCCGGGTGGCGGCGGTTCCTCTATGTACCCGAGCGCCTGTATCCAGAACTCGGCGAGACGCCCTGGATCCGCGCAGTCGATCACAATCTGGAAGTCGTAGACCATGAAACGACGCTACCCGGCCGCGCTGACAGCCGCTGCCGGGTAGCGATAACGCAGATCAAACGATGAAGCGCTCAGACGCTCGAGCGCTCAGACGTTGAAGCCGAGCGCCCGCAGCTGCTCGCGGCCGTCGTCGGTGATCTTGTCCGGGCCCCACGGCGGCATCCACACCCAGTTGACCCGGAAGTCGTCGACCAGTCCGTCCAGCGCGCTGCGGATCTGGTCCTCGATCACGTCCTGCAGCGGGCAGGCGGCCGAGGTCAGCGTCATGTCGATGATCGCGACGTTCGAGTCGTCCACGGTCAGCCCGTAGATCAGGCCGAGGTCCACGACGTTGATCCCGAGCTCCGGGTCCACGACGTCCTTGAGATTCTCGGTCACGTCGTCAAGGGCGGCCAGGTCAGCCATGGTTTCCATCTCCTCCTGTGGCGAGGGCCTGCGCGGCCGCGTCCTTGAGCGCCATCCAGGACAGCAGCGCGCACTTGACGCGGGCCGGGAACTTCGAGACCCCGGCGAACGCGACCGCGTCCTCCAGCACGTCCTCGTCCCCTGCCGCCTCGCCCTTGGACTGCATCAGTTCCAGAAACGCCTCGTGGATGGCCAGCGCCTCGCCGACCTTCTTGCCGATCACCAGGTCGCTGAGCACCGAGGCGGACGCCTGGGAGATCGAACAGCCCTGCGACGCGTACGACACGTCCTCGATGACCGCGTTCTCGCCGAGTCCGGTGTCGGAAAGGTGCACCCGCAGGGTCACCTCGTCGCCGCAGGTCGGGTTGACGTGGTGAACCTCGGCCTCGTACTGGTCTCGCAGCCCCTTGTGATGTGGGTTGCGGTAATGGTCCAGGATGATCTCCTGGTACATCGACTCAAGCTGCATCTGTCATCACGCTCCGAAGAAACGCTTGACGTGCTCCAGACCTTCCACGAGCGCGTCAACGTCCGCCTTCGTGTTGTACACGGAGAACGAAGCGCGTGTGGTCGCCGGGACGCCGTACCGCACACACACCGGCCGAGCACAGTGCTGTCCAACGCGCACCGCGATGCCCTGCTCGTCGAGGACTTGGCCGACATCGTGCGGGTGGATTGCGCCGAGGGCGGGCGATTCGAGCGTGAACGAAATCGCCGCCCCGCGGTCCTCCGCCGTGTCAGGTCCGATAATCTTCAGGCCCTCGACCTGCTTGAGCCGATCGATCGCGTACGTGAGGAGTTCGTGCTCGTACGCGGCGACGTTCTGCATGCCGAGCGCGCTGAGGTAGTCCACGGCCGCGCCGAGCCCGACCGCCTCGGCGATCGGCGGCGTGCCAGCTTCGTACTTGTGCGGGATCGGGGCGTAGGTGGTCGTCTCCATGGAGACGGTCTCGACCATCTCGCCGCCGCCGAGGAACGGGGGCAGCTCCTCCAGCAGCTCCGCGCGGCCCCACAGCACGCCGATGCCGGTCGGGCCGAGCATCTTGTGGCCGGTGAACGCGACGAAGTCGGCGCCCAGTTCGCGCACGTCCAGCGGCAGGTGCGGGGCGGACTGCGAGGCGTCGACCACGACCAGCGCGCCGACCTCGTGAGCGCGGCGCACGATCGCGTCGATCGGGTTAAGCGTGCCGAGGATGTTGGAGACGTGCACCACGGCGACGACCTTGGTGCGCTCGTTGACCACCTCGTCGAGGTTCGACAGGTCGAGCCGGCCGCCGTCGGTCAGGCCCAGCCAGGCCAGCTCGGCGCCGGTGCGCGCGGCGGTCATCTGCCAGGGCACGATGTTGGAGTGGTGCTCCATCTGCGTGATCACGACGCGGTCGCCGCGACTGATGCCGTAGGTCTCGCCGGCCCAGCCGAGCACGTTCGCGACGAGGTTCAGCGCCTCGGAGGAGTTCTTGGTGAAGATCACCTCGCGGCGGTCAGCGTTGATGAACCGGGCGACCTTGTCCCGCGCGCCCTCGTAGAGCGCGGTGGCCTCCTCGGCCAAGGTGTGCACGCCGCGGTGCACGTTGGCGTGGTGATGCTCGTAGTACTCGGACATCGCGTCGATGACCTGGCGCGGCTTCTGCGAGGAGGCCGCCGAGTCGAGGTACACCAACGGCTGGCCGTCCTGGACGCGGCGCTCCAGGATCGGGAAGTCCTTGCGCACTAGCTCCACGTCGAAGGTCGTCATGCCGCCTCCTTGACGCCTGTGTACTTCTCGTAGCCCTCGGCCTCCAGCACTTCGGCCAGCTCCGCGCCGCCGGACTCAACGATCCGGCCACCCGCGAATACGTGCACGAAGTCCGGCTTGATGTACCGCAGGATCCGCGTGTAGTGGGTGATCAGCAGGGTGCCAACCTCGCCGGTCTCACGCACCCGGTTGATGCCCTCGGAGACGACACGCAGCGCGTCAACGTCGAGCCCTGAGTCGGTCTCGTCGAGCAGCGCGATCTTCGGGCGCAGCAGCTCCAGCTGAAGGATCTCGTGCCGCTTCTTCTCGCCGCCGGAGAAGCCCTCGTTGACCGAGCGCTCGGAGAACGCCGAGTCCACCTGAAGCCGCTCCATGGCGGAGTTGACTTCCTTGACCCAGGTGCGCAGCTTCGGCGCCTCGCCGCGGATCGCGGTGGCCGCGGTGCGCAGGAAGTTCGACACCGAGACACCCGGCACTTCCACCGGGTACTGCATCGCCAGGAAAATCCCAGCGCGGGCCCGCTCGTCCACGGTCATGGACAGCACGTCCTCACCGTCGAGCAGCACCTGCCCGGAGGTGATCTGATACTTGGGGTGCCCGGCGATCGAGTAGGCGAGGGTGGACTTGCCGGAGCCGTTCGGGCCCATGATCGCGTGGGTCTCGCCCTGCTTCACGGTCAGGTCGACACCTCGCAGGATTTCCTTCGGGCCGCCTTCGGCGTCGACGGAGACGTGCAGGTCGCGGATTTCCAGAGTGGCCATCGGTTATCAAAGCTCCACATTGACGGCGACGTACACGTCATCGCCTTCGATCTTGACGGGGTATACGGGGACCGGCTCCACGGCGGGCAGGCAGGTCGGCTTGCCGGTGGCCAGCGAGAAGGTTGAGCCGTGCAGCCAGCACTCGATCTCGCCGTCCACGACCTCGCCTTCGGACAGCGCGACGTTCGCGTGCGAGCAGACGTCGTGTATGGCGTGGACCTTGCCCTCGCTGGTGCGCACGACGGCGACCGGGGTGCCGTCGACGTCCACCGCCTCGGGCTTGTCCTCCTCGAAGTCGGACACCGTGCCGATCGGGTGCCACACGGGCTCACGGCTCATGCGATCGCCCCTGCCGCTGGGGCACTGAGGGTCCGGGCGAGCTCCGCCTCGACCTTCTCCATCAGCCGCTCCTCGACATCGGAGATGCCGATCTGCGAGATCACGTCCGCGAAGAAGCCGCGCACCACCAGCCGGCGCGCCTCGTCCTCCGGGATGCCGCGGGCCTGCAGGTAGAACAGCTGCTCGTCGTCGAAGCGGCCGGTGGCGGAAGCGTGCCCGGCTCCGATGATCTCGCCGGTCTCGATCTCCAGGTTCGGCACCGAGTCGGCGCGCGCGCCGTCGGTGAGCACCAGGTTGCGGTTCAGCTCATAGGTGTCGGTACCCTCGGCAGCCGCCCGAATCAGCACGTCGCCGATCCATACCGTGTGCGCGTCAGTGCCCTGCAACGCGCCCTTGTACGTCACGCGCGAGCGGCAGTTGGGCACCGAATGGTCCACGAAGAGGCGATGCTCCAGGTGCTGGCCGTCGTCGGCGAAGTACAAGCCGAGCAACTCAGCGTCTCCGCCCTGGGCGGCGTACCGCACCCGCGGAACGATCCGGACCAGATCGCCGCCGAAAGTCACGTTCACGGACTTGAAGGTCGCATCCCGGCCGAGCAGCGCGTTCTGCTGCGCCAGGTGCACGGCGTCGCGGTCCCAGTCCTGAACGGAGACGAAGGTGACCTTCGCGCCGTCGCCGATGAGCAGGTCCACGTTGGCCGACCGTGTGCCGGTGCCGGTGTGGTCGAGCACGATGACGGCCTCGGCGAACGGCTTGATGTCGAAGACCAGGTGAGAGAAGGCGGTGCCGCCCTCGGCGTGGATGTTGGCCCGCAGCGGCTCGGCGAGCTTGGTCTCCTTGGCGACCGTGACGATGGTGACCTTGTCAGCCTTCTGGTGCGCGTACGCGGCCGCGAGGTCCATCGGCGCTCCGGCCTTGGCCGCTCGCGGGTCGTCCGGGCCGACCTGCTCGCTGCTCGAGCCCTCCGGCAGTTCCCAGGTGACCTTGGCGCTGCCGTCGTCGCTCGTGCCGTCCTCGTGCAGGCCGCGCAGCCGCGCCAGCGGCGTGAATCGCCAGTCCTCCTCGCGACCGGTGATCGCCGGGAAGGCGGCCGGGTCGAAGGAGGTGAACCGCTCGCCGCGCGAGGTCAGCACCTCAGAGTGGGTCTTGCCGGTGCCTGGGCCGGCTAGCGGCACACCCGCGCCTGGAGCGGCCACCGTGACCGCCGCCGCGGTGGTCGCGCCGCGATTGACCGCGCCACCGCTATTCATCTCAGCCATCCGTCGTCTTTCGTTCTCGCCTCGAAGCTCTGCCACGCCCAACCCCGCGCCGTCGGACCTCAGCCGACCGCGCCTTCCATCTGCATCTCGATCAGCCGGTTGAGTTCGAGCGCGTACTCCATCGGCAGCTCGCGGGCGATCGGCTCGACGAAGCCGCGCACGATCATCGCCATCGCCTCGTCCTCGGTCAGGCCGCGGCTCATCAGGTAGAACAGCTGGTCCTCGGAGACCTTCGAGACCGTGGCCTCGTGACCCATCTGCACGTCGTCCTCGCGCACGTCCACGTACGGGTACGTGTCGGACCGGCTGATCGTGTCCACCAGCAGCGCGTCGCACTTCACGTTGGACTTCGAGTGGTGCGCGCCGTCCTGGATCTGGACCAGGCCGCGGTACGAGGTACGGCCGCCGCCGCGGGCCACCGACTTGGAGATGATCGTCGACGAGGTGTACGGCGCGGCGTGCACCATCTTCGAGCCCGCGTCCTGGTGCTGGCCCTCGCCGGCGAACGCGATCGACAGGGTCTCGCCCTTCGCGTGCTCGCCGAGCAGCCAGACCGCCGGGTACTTCATGGTGACCTTGGAGCCGAGGTTGCCGTCGATCCACTCCATGGTCGCGCCCTCGTGCGCCGCCGCACGCTTGGTGACCAGGTTGTACACGTTGTTCGACCAGTTCTGGATCGTCGTGTACCGCACCCGCGCGTTCTTCTTCACCACGATCTCGACGACCGCGGAGTGCAGCGAGTCCGAGGAGTAGATCGGCGCGGTGCAGCCCTCGACGTAGTGCACGTACGAGTCCTCGTCCGCGATGATCAGGGTCCGCTCGAACTGGCCCATGTTCTCGGTGTTGATCCGGAAGTAGGCCTGCAGCGGGATGTCCACGTGCACGCCCGGCGGCACGTAGATGAAGGAACCGCCGGACCACACCGCCGTGTTCAGCGAGGCGAACTTGTTGTCGCCGACCGGGATCACGGTGCCGAAGTACTCGCGGAACAGCTCCGGCTGCTCTCTGAGCGCGGTGTCGGTGTCCAGGAACAGCACGCCCTGGCGCTCCAGGTCCTCGCGGATCTGGTGGTAGACCACCTCGGACTCGTACTGCGCCGCGACGCCCGCGATCAGGCGGTTCTTCTCCGCCTCCGGGATACCGAGCTTGTCGTAGGTGTTCTTGATGTCCGCGGGCAGCTCGTCCCAGGACGCGGCCTGCCGCTCGGTGGAGCGCACGAAGTACTTGATGTTGTCGAAGTCGATGCCGGACAGATCGGCGCCCCAGTTCGGCATGGGCTTGCGCTCGAACAGGCGCAGGCCCTTGAGCCGCAGCTTGAGCATCCACTCCGGCTCGTTCTTGAGCGCGGAAATCTCGCGCACGACGTTCTCGTTGAGGCCGCGCTTCGCGGCGGCTCCGGCGACGTCCGAGTCGGCCCAGCCGAACTCATACCGGCCCAGGCCCTCGAGCTCGGGATGCGTAGTCGTCATGCTGAGACTCCTTCGGACTGTTCGGAGGGTGATGCCTGCTTTTGCCCGGCCGCTGAGGCAAGGCCGGGAATGAAGGTGGTGCATACGCCGTCGCCATGGGCGATCGTCGCGAGCCGCTGAACATGGGTACCCAGCAGTTCGGCGAAGACTTGGGTCTCGGCCTCGCACAGCTGAGGGAATTCCTCGGCCACGTGCTGGACCGGGCAATGGTGCTGGCAGACCTGCGCGCCCTCGATCGGCCGCTTGCCGGGAACGGGCACCGAGGCCGTGGTCCGCGTGGACGCCGCGTAGCCGTCGGCGGTCAGCGCCTCGGCCAGCAACTCCGGCCGCTCGGCCGGTTTGGCTCCCGCCAGCAGCGTCCGATAACGCTCAGCCAGCCCGCCGAACCGGCGCCGCGCGAACGCGTCGACCGCGCTCTCGCCGCCGTTCTCGGCGATGAACCGCAGCGCGTCGATCGCCATGTCGTCGTAGGTGTGGTGGAAAACCGAACGCCCGGTGCCAGTCAATGCGAACACCTTCGCCGGACGCCCGCGCCCGCGGTGCCCGTAGACTCGCTGCTCGCGCGCCTCGACCAGGCCCTCGGCCAGCAGCGCGTCCAAGTGACGCCGCACGCCGGCCGGCGTCAGACCCAGCCGGACCGCCAAGTCGGCCGCAGTACTCGGGCCGTTGGCCAAGATCAGCCGGGCCACCCGGTTACGGGTGCCGACCCGGTCCTCAACACCCGAGTCGGGGGCGAACGCAGGCAGGTCGGAACAGGCGGACGGCTCCGCCTGCGACTGCGCTCCACTCGCTCCCACGATTTCCACAACACCATTGTGGTCTTATTACTTCCACGGCCACAACTAAGGTTCACCTAACTTTTAGCGATCTTCTACCGGCCGTCGTAACAACAGGTACCCGCGTGAATCGACGCCTGGAAACGGACCGTAGACTCGCAGCATGCACGCAGCGCAACCATCAAGCGCTCACCCTTATGCCGTCGAGATCACCGGGCTGGTCAAGCGATACGGCGAGAAGACCGCTGTTCAGGGCCTGGATCTGCGCGTCGAGCACGGCTCGCTGACCGCGGTCCTCGGGCCCAACGGGGCCGGCAAGACCACCACGATCGAGTGCTGCGAGGGTTACCGCAGGCCGGACGGTGGCACGGTGCGCGTGCTGGGGCTCGATCCGGTCGCCGATGCCGCCACCTTGCGCCCGCGCATCGGCGTCATGCTTCAGTCCGGCGGCATCTACCAGGCCATTCGCGCGATGGAGATGCTGCGGCACGTCGCCTCTCTCTATGCGAATCCGTTGAACGTAGACGCGCTGGCCGAACGCCTCGGCCTCGATTCCTGCGGCAAGACGCCGTTCCGCAGGCTCTCCGGCGGCCAACAGCAGCGTCTCTCGCTCGCCCTAGCAGTGGTCGGCCGCCCTGAGCTGGTGTTTCTCGATGAGCCAACTGCCGGACTCGACGTGCAGGCCCGGCACGCCACCTGGGAACTGATCGAGCAGCTGCGCCAGGACGGCGTGACTGTGGTGTTGACCACACACCTGCTCGACGAGGCCGAACGGCTGGCCGACAAGGTCGCGATCATCGATTCCGGGCGCGTCATCGCCTACGACTCACCGCAGCAGCTGGCCAGCTCCGTCGTCGCACAGGACTCAATCCGCTTCGAGGCGCCCTCAGGCCTGGACCTGACGGACCTTCTGATCGCCGTCGCGCCTGGCTGTAAGGCGTTCGAACCGGCACCGGGCAGCTACCGTGTCGAAGGCGAGGTGACGCCGGACACGCTCGCCGCGACCACCGCATGGTGCGCGAGGCTCGGCATCATGCCGCGCAACCTGGCGATCGAGCAGCGCTCCCTGGAAGACGTGTTCCTTGATCTGACCGGAAGGGGACTGCGGTGACCGCGCCCGCCGAGTCGATGCCCAGCACCGCCGTCGTCACGGGGCTGCGTCAGCCCGGCGCCTTCCACCCAGACCCGCGCCCGGCCGCCCCGGTGCGGATGATCCTCGCGCAGGCTCGGCTGGAAACCAGGATGCTGCTGCGCAACGCCGAGCAAGTGCTGCTCGCGATCGTGATCCCAGCCCTCATGCTCATCGCGTTCTCCGCGGAACCCCTCGGAATCGTGACCGGCACCAGCCGGATCGACTACTTCGCGCCTGGCATTCTCGGTGCGGCGGTGCTCTCGACCGCGTTCGCCAGCCAGGCGATCGCGACCGGTTTCGAGCGGCGCTACGGCGTGCTCAAGCGACTGGGCGCGACCCCGCTGCCGCGCTGGGGGCTGCTGGTCGGCAAGGCGCTCTCAATCCTCGCGGTCGAGTGCGTACAAGTGGTGCTGCTGGTCGCCATCGCGCTGGTGATGGGCTGGCATCCGCACGGCGATCCGTTCGCGGTCCTCCTGCTGATCGCGCTCGGCACCGCGACATTCAGCGGCCTGGCCCTTTTACTGGCCGGTTCGCTGCGCGCCGAGGCCACTCTCGCCCTCGCCAACTTCGTCTTCCTCGTCCTGCTCGCGATCGGCGGCGTGGTGGTGCCGCTGGACAAGTTCGGGCACGGCGCGCAGTCCGCGCTGCAGTTCCTGCCGATCGGCGCGCTGACCAACGGCCTGCGGGACGTGTTGCAGCACGGTTCGGCGCTGCCATGGGGTCCCGCGGGGATCCTGGCAGCGTGGACCGTGGTCGCGATCGCCGCGGCCGCCAAGACCTTCAAGTGGGAGTAGCCGCCGATGACTGACACGACGGCAAAAACCGATGTCCCGCTCAACGAGACACCGACGACCCGCCCCGCCGTCTTGCTACGCCGCCCCTCGGCCCGCATGGTCCAGCTCGCCTGCCTCAGCACCTTGATCGCGAATACGTTGATCGTGGTGACCGGCGGAGCGGTGCGGCTGACCAACTCCGGGCTCGGCTGCCCGACGTGGCCCGAATGCACGGCCGGCTCCCTCGTTCCCGTTCCCTCGCTCGGCTACCACGGCGTCATCGAGTTCTCCAACCGCCTGCTGACCTACGCGGTGACCGCTGCCGTCGCGGCCGCCATCATCGCCACGATGCGGCAACGTCCCCGTCGTCCCGCCCTCGTCAGGCTGTCCTGGGCGCTGTTCTTCGGCGTCGTCGCGCAGGCGATCATCGGCGGGATCTCGGTGCGCACGCAGTTGGCGCCCGGTTGGGTCGCGTTCCATTTCTGCTTCTCGATCGGCATGATCGCGGTCTCGTGGCTGCTGTGGGTACGCAGCCGAGAAAGTGATGCGCCCGCGCAGCCGCTGCTGCGCAGAGAGCTGATCTGGCTGGCCCGCACCCTCGTCGGCGCGGCCGGCGCGGTGGTAATCGTTGGCACGCTGGTCACCGGAACCGGCCCACACGCGGGCGCTCTCGACGCGGCGCGGCGCCTGCCGTTCAAGCCGGTCGAGATCACGCAGGCTCATGCCGACCTGGTATTCATCGTCGTCGGACTCACCATCGCACTCTGGTTCGCACTCAAGGCAACCGACGCCCCGGCGGCGACCGTGCGCGCGACCCGTGACCTGTTCCTCGTCCTCGTCGCGCAGGCCGTGATCGGCTACACGCAGTACTTCACCGGCTTACCTGCCTGGCTGGTGCTGCTGCACATGACCGGAGCGTGCCTCACTTGGATCGCCGCATGGCGCATCCTGACCTCTATGCGCGTGAGACCGGAACCAGGACCAGCGGACTTATAGCAGTCTGTCCCGCTCAGCAGGACACCCTGCCTTTCCCCACCCGACTAACCGCCGGCCGCCGTCCCGCTTTGCCCATACAAACCCGCGCGATGACATCTCCGCGACGCGGCCGGACTACAGCGGCGAGTCTCGTTCACAACGGCTCTCGACCATAGACGCCCTTGCGCGCTGGGAGTCTCGCGATAGCTTCGCCGACGGCAGACGAGGGCAACGCGGGACACGCGTGCACAGGTTTTTCACGCCACCACACGCAAACGGGTGAAACACCGAAAACACCCGCCATACAACCCCGAAACCCCGGAAAATAGAGCGCACCGACCGGACACCGCTACCTCACGCGAGCGGAACCATATGCGGCGCAACAAGGGAGAACCGGCGGGTTCGCTGGTACCCGCTTTTCTGAAAAATCCGTGCACGCGTATCCCGCGTTACCCGCAACCGCCGTCGGCGAAGCTATCGCGAGACACCCAGCGCGCAAGAGCGTCTGTGGCCCAGCGCCGTTGTAAACGAAACTCGCCGCTGCACTCAAGCCGCGTAGCGGAGATGTCATCGCGCGGGTTTATTGGGGAAAAGCAGGACGGCGGGCGGCGGTTCGAGGGTGGGGAAAGCGGGTTGTCCAATTGAGCGAGACAACGTCAGCCGAGTTCGTAGTCCAGCCAGAAGTGGTGCGTGCCATCCTCGTCAATGGACAGGCCGCCGGTTCCGGAGATGCCCTCAAGTTCGCCGGTGCCGCTGGTCGGGACGATTACGAAGTACTCGCCTTCGCGGTTCTCGCCGTGCGTGGTCGCGGAGTGCGCGAAGTTGAACGCCCCGGAGCGCCCTGCGACTGAGCCCTCGAACGACTCCATCGCGACATACGTCCCGACGCCGGCCTTCTGGTCATACGCGGAGACGAAGACGGTGGCGGAGCGCCCCTCGATCTCGCCTTCATAGTGCTTCAACATCGTCGCCACACCGACATCCAACGCGGTCTTGAAGTCCGGGTCCGGAGCCACGGGGCTCGGCACGAAGCTGGCAACAGTGAATGTTCCGGAAGCTCTCACCGCGCGATCGTAGCGTGCGGGCCGCTGGTATGGCGGACTGCTATTCGCCTGGTGAGGCGAGGAAGAGCGTTGCGGCGCCGGCGAGCATGACGTTCACGTCGGTGGGTGACAGGTAGCACGACTGCCCGCGCTGCAACTCGAGAGTCTGGTCGCCGCTGATGGCCGTGGCCTCACCTTTAACAGAGAGGAGGATGCGCGGCAGTCCGTCTCCGGGGGCGGTGAGTGGCATCGATGGCTCGACGTTCAAGCGGCGCAGCCGGAACTCGGGAACCGGCGTCTCGAACTCTTCGACGCCGGGCGCGATCTGACGCGCGGTCAGGATCGGGACCGCGACCTCTGGGTCGAGTACCCGCACCAGCTCGGGGACGTCGATGTGCTTCGGGGTCAGTCCGGCGCGGATGACGTTGTCCGAGTTAGCCATCAGCTCGACGCCGGTCCCACGGATGTACGCGTGGACGCCGCCAGCGCCCATGAACAGCGCCTGTCCTGGCTGTACGACCGCATGGTTCATCAGTAGCGAGCAAACCAGGCCGATATCGCCGGGGTGATCCTTTGCCACGCGAGTGACCGCGTCGTATGCGGCCTGGAATTCGGACGGCTCGGCGGCCAGGCGCGTCGCTGCCTCGACTACATCACCGACCAGTGCGGCGCGCTCGGCTTGCGGCCAGGACAGCAGCGTGGCGAGCACGCGTGCGACGGTGGTGGGCTTGGGGTCGGCTCGTAGGTCGCCGCTGAGGGCTGCGAGTGCGTCGACTTCGAGCTGGGAAAGGATCTCGGCGGCTTGCGGCGCGGACCTCAGCCCGGCCAGGACCTCGAACGGCGTGAGCGCGCAGAGGATTTCCGGTTTCGGCCAGTCGTCCACGTACACCCGCTCTCGGGCGTCGCGCGGCACGCCCCGGGCTTCCTCGGCCGTGAATCCCGCCTCGGCCTGCGCTCGATCCGGGTGCAGCTGGATTGAGAGTGCCTTTTTCGCGGCGAGGATCTTGAGCAGGAACGGCAGGCGTCCGTTGAAGCGCTCGGCTGTCGCCGCTCCGAGCTCGACTTCGGGAGCGGCGGCAATGGCCTGGTCGAGCGACACTTCGCGGCCGCCGCGGATCAGTCGCGAAGGGGCGGTTGGGTGCGCGCCCATCCACAGCTCGGCTTGCGGCGCGCCGGTGGGATTGTCGACGCCGAGCAACCGTGGGATCGCGGTCGGCGAACCCCAAGCGTACGGCTGGACAGTATTGCGCAGCAGATCCACGGCCGTCCCCGGCTAGTGGTGAATCAGCGGGTCGATCGCGGCGCAGACGAACAAGAGCGCGAGGTAGGTGTTCGAGAAGTGGAACATCCGCATCGGGCGCAGCGCGGTTCCGGCGACACCCTTGCGGGCCGACCAGTGCAACCGGTGCGCCTCAGCGATGAACACCGCACCGAGCAGCGCCGCGCCGATCGTGTAGACCAGCCCGGTGTGCGCGATCGGCCACAACGCGAGCGAGCACCCGACGGTGGCCCAGGTGTACAGCAGCATCTGCCAGGCGACGTGCCGCTCGGTCGCGACAACCGGCAGCATCGGCACCTTGGCGGCCGCGTAGTCCTCGCGGTAACGCAGCGCCAACGCCCAGAAGTGCGGCGGGGTCCACAGGAAGACCACCAGGAACAGCACTACCGGCGGCCAGGCCAGGTGGTTGGTCACCGCGGTCCAGCCGATCAGCGTCGGGAAGCAGCCGGCCGCGCCGCCCCACACGATGTTCTGCGCGGTGCGCCGCTTGAGGATCATCGAGTAGACGACGACGTAGAACACGTTCGCGGCGAGCGCCAGGCCGCTGGAGAGCCAGTTGACCAGAAAACCGAACCACAGCGTCGAGATAACGCCCAGGGCCAGGCCGAACACGACCGTCTGCTGCGCGGTCACCCGGTGGCGAGGCAGCGGGCGGCGGCGGGTACGGCGCATCTCGGCGTCAATGTCGCGATCAACCCAGCAGTTGAGCGCGTTGGCACTGCCCGCGGACAAGTAGCCGCCGACGGTCACCGCGAGCACCAGCCAGAGCGAGGGCACGCCGTGCGCCGCCAGGAACATCACCGGAATCGTGGTGACGATCAGCAGCTCGATGATCCGCGGCTTGGTGAGAGCGACGTAAGCGCTGAGGGTTTCGCGCCAGGCTGCTTTCGCTGACGAGTCGTCAGCAATGGGCATTGTGACGACGTCGGTATCCGGCGCGGGTGCGGCGACCGGCACCGCGGTCAACACCGGGTGGGACTCGACGGCTGTCACAGGCGGGCCTCAATTGCTGCTGACGAGTACAACTTGATTCGACGAAACTCTAGACCCCCGCCGCGCGGCGCTCGGCAGCGGGTCGCGTGGATTCACCGCGCTGACCCGGTCGGCCCCGCTGAACGGGTCAGTGGCCGGTTGAGGGGTAGGGTGACCCTCGAGATAACAGAATCAATGCATCGCCGCGCGGGGCCAGGCTGTTTCCGCACTCCACACAGCCCTGGTTGGCAGCGTCGCCGTCCGCCCCGACGCGCTGACGCTTTCATCCAGGAAAGGACGCGCGCGTTACTGTGAGCACGCCCACCCCCTTCGAGTGGACCGAACTGGACCAGCGGACCGTGGACACGGTCCGGGTCCTGGCGATGGACGCGGTGCAGAAAGTCGGCAACGGCCACCCCGGCACCGCGATGTCGCTGGCCCCGGCGGCCACCCTCCTCTTCCAGAAGCACCTGCGCCACGACCCGGCCGACCCCAAGTGGGCCGGCCGCGACCGTTTCGTCCTGTCCCCCGGTCACTCCAGCCTGACGCTTTACATCCAGCTGTACCTGTCGGGCTACGGGCTCACCCTCGACGACCTCAAGTCCTTCCGCACCTGGGGTTCCCTGACGCCGGGTCACCCGGAGCACGGGCACACCGTCGGCGTCGAGACGACCACCGGTCCGCTCGGCCAAGGCCTGGCCAACGCGGTCGGCATGGCGATGGCCGCTCGGTACGAGCGCGGCCTGTACGACCCGGACGCGGCCCCCGGGGCATCCCCGTTTGACCACCGGATTTACGCGTTCGCTTCGGATGGTGACCTGGAAGAGGGTGTGACGAGCGAGGCGTCGTCGATCGCGGGCACGCAGAAGCTTGGCAACCTGGTCGTCATCTACGACGACAACCACATCTCGATCGAGGGCGACACCAAGGTCGCCTTCACCGAGGACGTGCTCAAGCGCTACGAGGCCTACGGCTGGCACACGCAATCGGTCGAATTCACCACGGCGGACGGGTACGTCGAAGACGTCGAGGCGCTGCACAAGGCGATCCGCGCGGCTGAGAACGAGACCGATCGGCCGTCGATCATCCGGCTGCGCACCATCATCGCCTGGCCCGCGCCGAAGCTGCAGAACACCGGCAAGGCACACGGCTCCGCGCTCGGCGAGTCTGAGGTGGCGGCGACGAAGGAAGTGCTGGGTTTTGACCCTCAGCAGCATTTCGAGGTGGCTGAGGAGGTTTTGGCCCACGCGCGCAAGGTCGGCGAGCGGGGCAAGGCGGCGCGGGAGTCGTGGCGCGAGGGATTCGAGGCTTGGCGCTCGGCCAACCCGCAGCGCGCCGCCGAGTTCGACCGGATCGCAAGGCGGGAACTGCCTTCGGGTTGGGACGCCAAGTTGCCGCAGTTCCCGGCCGGAAAGGACATCGCCACCCGCAAGGCCTCCGAGGCCGCGATCCAGGCGATCGCGGAGCAGCTGCCCGAGTTCTGGGGCGGTTCGGCTGACCTGGCGGAGTCGAACAACACCACCATCAAGGGTGGCTTGTCTTTCTTGCCGTACTACGAGGAGGACAACGAGTTCGGCGGCTCCTCGCCGTACGGGCGGATCCTGCACTTCGGCATCCGCGAGCACGCGATGGGCTCGATCCTCAACGGGATCGCCCTGCACGGCAACACCCGCGTGTTCGGCGGCACCTTCCTGGTGTTCTCCGACTACATGCGCCCTGCGGTGCGCCTGGCCTCGCTCATCCACCTACCGGTGACCTACGTGTGGACGCACGACTCGGTGGGCCTCGGCGAAGACGGCCCCACGCACCAGCCGGTCGAGCACTACGCGGCGCTGCGCGCGATCCCCGGATTCAACTTCGTGCGCCCGGCCGACGCGAACGAGACGGTTGCGGCTTGGAAGGCGACCCTGGAGCAAGACGGCCCGGTCGGCCTGGCGCTGAGCCGGCAGAACCTGCCGGTGTTCGACCACGAGGCCCTCGGCGCGTCGCTCTCCGTTAACGAAGGCGTCAAGCGCGGCGGGTACGTCTTGGCGGAGGCGAGCGGCGGCGCTCCGCAGCTCATCCTGATCGGCACCGGCTCCGAGGTACAGCTGGCGGTGGCTGCGCGGGAGAAGCTGGAGGAGTCCGGCGTGCCGACGCGCGTCGTCTCGATGCCGTGCGTGGAATGGTTCGACGCGCAGGATGCGGGTTACCAGGAGTCGGTACTGCCGAAGTCGGTCAAGGCGCGCGTCGCCGTGGAAGTCGGTGTCGCGCAGCCGTGGTACCGGTTTGTCGGAGACGCCGGCCGGATCGTCTCGCTGGAGCACTATGGCGCCTCGGCCGACTTCGCGACGCTGATGCGCGAGTTCGGCTTCACCGCCGAGGCCGTGGAGGCGGCCGCCAGGGAATCGCTCGCCGCGGTTGGTGCTTGAGTCTAGGGGAGATGAAAATTCATGAGTGAGCGTCTTGAGAAACTGTCCGGCGCCGGAGTAGCCATCTGGCTGGACGATCTGAGCAGGGAGCGCATCGAGTCCGGCAACCTGGCGGCCTTGATCAGCGAGAAGAACGTGGTGGGTGTTACGACGAACCCCACGATCTTCCAGAAGGCGATCAGCGGGTCGGCGATCTACAACCCGCAGATCCGTGAACTGGCGCTGCGCGGCGTCGACGTGCATGAAGCGCTGCGGATGATCACGACCCGCGACGTGCGCGCCGCGGCTGAGATCCTGCGGCCGGCCTACGACGCGTCCGAGGGCCAAGATGGCCGGGTCTCGATCGAGGTGGACCCGAGCCTGGCGCACAAGACGGCGCCGACCGTCGCCGAGGCCAAGCAACTGTGGTGGCTGGTGGACCGGGAGAACGTGTTCATCAAGATCCCGGCGACCGAGGCGGGCCTGCCCGCCATCACCGCGACCCTCGCGCACGGCATCAGCGTCAACGTCACGCTGATCTTCTCGCTGCAGCGGTACAAGGCCGTGATGGAGGCTTACCTCGACGGCATGGAGCAGGCCTACGCCAACGGCTACGACCTGTCCAAGATCGCGTCGGTGGCCTCGTTCTTCGTCTCGCGGGTCGACACCGAGATCGACAAGCGGCTGAAGAAGATCGGCACCCCGGAGGCCACGGCTCTGCTCGGTAAGGCGGCCGTCGCGAACGCGCGGCTGGCTTACCAGGCCTACGAGGAAGTGTTCGGCTCGGAGCGCTGGAAGGCGCTGGCCGCGAAGGGCGCCAAGCCGCAGCGGCCGCTGTGGGCGTCGACCGGCGTGAAGGACCCGGCGTACAAGGACACGATGTACGTCGACGACCTGATCGTCGCCGGCGTCGTGAACACCATGCCGGAAGCCACCCTCGACGCCGAGGCCGATCACGGCGACCCGAGCAGCGACGCGGTGCACGGCACCTACGAGGACGCACACAAGGTGATCGCCGACCTCGAGGCGCTGGGCGTCTCGTACGACGACGTGGTCCAGGTGCTCGAGGACGAGGGTGTCGAGAAGTTCGAGGCCTCCTGGAAGGAACTGGTCGAGGCGGTACGCGCCGAACTCGAGAAGGAGGCGGCGTCAGCGGTGGACCAGGGGGAGAAGGCCGCGTGAGCACGCAGTCTCCCAGCGCGGCCGCCCCAAAGGCGGCCGCCGCTGCAAGTACCCACGAGGGCGGCTTCAGCGAGTCGATCGCGCATCGGCAGATGAACGCGCAGGAGCACGCCGGCACTGACTGGGCCAACCCGCTGCGTGACGCCCAGGACCGGCGGCTGCCGCGCATCGCCGGGCCGTGTGGCCTGGTGATCTTCGGCGTGACCGGCGACCTGTCCCGCAAGAAGCTGATGCCGGCCATCTACGACCTGGCCAACCGCGGCCTGCTGCCCCCGGGCTTCGCCCTGGTCGGCTTCGCCCGGCGGGACTGGGAGAACCAGGACTTCGCGCAGGTCGTCTACGAGGCGGTCAAGGAGCACGCGCGGACCCCGTTCCGCGATGAGGTGTGGAAGCAGCTGTCTGAGGGCTTCCGCTTCGTGCCCGGCGAATTCGGCGACCAAGCCGCCTTCGAGACTCTCAAGGCGACCATCGAGGAGCTCGACCGGCTGCGCGGCACCAGCGGCAACCATGCCTTCTACCTGTCGGTTCCGCCGAAGTTCTTCCCCGGCGTGGTCAAGCAGCTCAAGGAGTCCGGCCTGGCCGAAGGCGGCGAGAACACCTGGCGCCGCGTGATCATCGAGAAGCCGTTCGGGCACGACTTGGCCAGCGCCAAGGAGCTCAACAAGGTCGTCAACGATGTCTTCCCGCCCAAGTCGGTCTTCCGCATCGATCACTATCTCGGCAAGGAGACGGTGCAGAACATCCTGGCGCTGCGCTTCGCCAACGAGATGTTCGAGCCGATCTGGAACCGCAACTACGTCGACCACGTGCAGATCACCATGGCCGAGGACATCGGCATCGGCGGTCGCGCGGGCTACTACGACGGCATCGGCGCGGCCCGTGACGTGATCCAGAACCACCTGCTGCAACTCATGGCGCTGACCGCGATGGAGGAGCCCACTTCCTTCGACGCGGACGCGATCTTCGCCGAGAAGGTCAAGGTGCTCTCGGCGGTGCAGCTGCCGGAGGATCTGGGTTCGCACACGGTGCGCGGCCAGTACGCCAAGGGCTGGCAGGGCGGCGAGAAGGTCATCGGTTTCCTCGACGAGGACGGGATCGCCAAGGACTCGATCACGGACACCTACGCCGCGATCAAGCTGGAGATCGACACCAGGCGCTGGGCCGGCGTGCCGTTCTACCTGCGCACCGGAAAGCGGCTCGGCCGCCGGGTCACCGAGATCGCGGTGGTCTTCCAGCGCGCGCCGCATCTGCCGTTCACCGCCACCATGACCGAGGAACTGGGGCAGAACGCACTGGTCATCCGAGTCCAGCCGGACGAGGGCGTGACCGTGCGGTTCGGCTCGAAGGTCCCGGGCACCTCGATGGAGGTGCGTGACGTGTCGATGGACTTCCAGTACGGCGAGGCGTTCACCGAGTCCTCCCCCGAGGCCTACGAGCGGCTGATCCTTGACGTCCTGCTGGGCGACCCGCCGCTGTTCCCGCGACTCGAAGAGGTCGAACTCGGCTGGGAGATCCTCGACCCGATCGAGGATTTCTGGGCGAAGAACGGCAAGCCCGCGCAGTACGAGGCCGGAACCTGGGGCCCGGCCGAGGCCGACGAGATGCTGGCCCGCGATGGACGCTCCTGGAGAAGGCCATGATCATCGACCTGACCGACACCAGCGCGAGCAAGATCGGCGCGACGCTGGTGCAGGCGCGCCGCCGGGCCGGTTCGCCGACCACCGGGGCCGTGCTGACGCTCATCATCTCCACCGAGGAGCGGCACCACTACGACGCGATGAAGGCGGCCAGCGCGGCATCGCGCGAGCACCCGGCTCGCATCATCGTCGCGGTGGCCCGGCCCGAGGTGGCGCGCACCCGGCTCGACGCGGAGGTCCGGGTCGGTGACGACACCGGACCTGGGGAAGTCATCGTGCTGCGGCTTTACGGCGAACTGTCCGCGCACGCGGACGCGGTCGTGATGCCGCTGCTGCTGCCGGACGTACCAGTCGTCACCTGGTGGCCGGACGAGGGCCCGGATGTGCCCAAGGACGACCCGCTCGGCCGGTTCGCGCAGCGCCGCATCACCGACGCGGCGGAGTACCACAAGCCGATGTCAAAGCTGCGCGCCCGAGCCGCCGGCTACACCCCCGGCGACACCGACCTTGCCTGGACCCGGATCACTCCGTGGCGCTCGATGCTCGCTGCCGCGCTGGACCAGTTCCCGCGCAAGATCACCAGTGCGGCGGTCTCCGGCGAGGAAGGCAACCCTTCGGCGCGCGTGCTGGCGGTGTGGCTGCGGCAGCGGCTCGGTGTCCCGGTCAGCCGGACCGCGGACGAGGGCCCCGGAATCACCGGTGTCGAGCTGATGACACCGGACGGCCCGATCGCGCTGACCCGCCCGGACGGTGAACTGGCCACCCTCTCGGTGCCCGGCCAGCCGGACCGGCCGGTAGCGCTCAAGCGCCGGGAGACCGCGGAGCTGATCGCCGAGGAGTTGCGCCGGCTCGACCCGGACGACGTCTACGCGAAGCTGCTGCACGACGTCGACGTGCCGTTCACCGAGCCGCTGAAGGTGGCCGGCCCGACCGTGGAGAAGGCGGCCAAGGAGGCGGCCAAGCTCGGCGAGCCCAAGCCGGTCCAGGTGGACGACGCAGCGGCCAAGGGGTCGTCTTGACTGCCGGAGCGACGCCGGAGCTCATCATCCACCGGGACGCGCCGCTTCTGGCCCAGGCGGTGGCGGCGCGGCTGGTGACCAAGCTGGTGGACGTGCTGGCCGCCAAGGACGAAGCGCATCTGGTGCTGACCGGCGGATCGGTCGGCATCGGCTCGCTGGCCGCGGTCGCCGAGTTGCCGGCGCGCGTCGCGGTCGACTGGAAGCGCGTGCACCTGTGGTGGAGTGACGAGCGCTTCCTGCCGGAAGGCGACCCTGAGCGCAACGTCACCCAGGCGCGTGGCGCCCTGCTCGACAAGCTGGACCTCGACCCGGCATTCGTGCACGAGATGCCGTCCACTAACGGTCCGGACGGCGACAACGCGGAAGCGGCGGCCGAGCGCTACGCGGCTGAACTGGCCCGCTACGCCGCGCCGGACAGCGACGTGCCGGAGTTCGACGTCGAGCTGTTCGGCATGGGTCCGGACGGCCACGTCGCGTCGCTGTTCCCGGAACATCCCGGCGTCTACGAGGAGGAGCCCGCAGTCATCGCGGTGCACAACTCGCCGAAGCCGCCGCCGAACCGGCTCTCGTTCACCTTCCGGGTGATCCAGAGCGCGCGTGAAGTGTGGGTCGTGGCGGCGGGAAGCGAGAAGGCCGCCGCGGCGCACATGGCACTGTCCGGTGGCGGCCGAGTGCAGGTCCCCGCGGCCGGTGCCCGAGGCCATGTCAGGACTCTGTGGTTGATCGATCGCGCGTGCGCGGCTGACCTGCCGCCGGGCCTCAACCGCCTCGCCTCGCCGTAACGCGGACAAGCGCAATAGCAGCGATCGCCGCAGGCGCCGCGCGCCCGAAAAAGCCGGGCACGCGGCGCCTGCGTCGTTTTGGATCGACCGGAAAGCGTACCGATTCTACTAGGTTCTAGTACAATCGGCTTCATGGCAACAGTCACTGTCAGCGAACTCAATCAGCAGACAGCGCGCGTGCTCGAGCGCGTCAAGAACGGCGAACCCATCACGGTCACGGAGTATGGGCGCGCCATCGCCCGGATCG
>NZ_DATNGK010000063.1:0-2383 GCF_035605935.1 Actinocrinis sp.
GGTGCGCCGGTCGGTAGTGATCGGACGGCCTGATGACCTCGATCACGTCGGAGATCGCGTCCTTGGACAGCAGCATGCCGCCAAGCACGCACTGCTCGGCGGCGACGTCGTGCGGCGGCATCCGCTCGAATTCCTCGCCGCGCTGTGGCAGCTCGGCAACACTCACCAGACGCCTCCTCCCCGCGCGTAACGCCCCACCCGTGCGTCGACACCGTTCTACCTAAGGGGTCTGACGATCGACGCCTGCCGATAGCGGTCTAACATCGGCGGTTCTGACATTCTGCCGGCCCGCGACGCGAGTGCCAACACGGCCTTGTGGATAACGTGTTAAGAACCTGTGGCAAGCTTGTGCGCAGTCAGTGGATTTGGCTGTGGACAGCTGGGCGGCGAGCCAGTCGCAACCTGCTCCGACCTTCACGAATGTAATCCACGGGCTGTGCAGGAGAAAAAGTCGGTGACTTTCTGCTCCGAAGTTATCCACAGGGAAATTCACAGGCCGCATCGGGTTGTCTGTGGAAAACCGGTGCGGGCATGCCATCAACCGAGGGTTTTCCCCAGATTTCGCACTGAAGTGGGCAACGCTGCACCGCGCACGCCAAAGCCGCGCACTAGATAGCGCAGCCGGGCACTCGGGCACAGCAGACCTTGGAACGAGCCGCGCCCTCGACGAGGGCCGGCTATCATTCGCCTGTGTGTTCGATCACGGGGGACGCAATCGACCGCATCGCGGCCGCGATTGACCAGCTAGCAAGCGATGCGCACGACGCCAAGGCCGGGGTGACGGCGGACGAACTGACCGCGCGGATAGCCACTCTCTGGCAGATGGTCAGCGACCTTGATCCCGAACTCGCCCGGCGGGCACAGCGGTACACAGGACCAGCCGACAGCGGACCTTCGCTCTGAAGGCCCACCGCCGGCTAGGCGACTGTGGACACAGCACCCTTCCTGTGGAAAACCGGTTCCTGTGGAAAGGGCTGTGGAAAACAGCCAGGCGGCTGTGGATTCGAACTCTTTAATCCTGCTCTCCCGGCCCGGGACATGCCCCTGGGAAATAACGTCAGGATTAAAAGGTTCGTTCAGGCGCCGGTGACTTCGATGCCCACCGAGGCGGTCACCTCGGGGTGCAGCCGGACCTGGACCTTGTACGAGCCCGCCGCCTTGATCGGGTCGGGCACGAAGATCTTCCTGCGGTCGAGCTCCGGGCCGCCGGCGGTGCGGACCGCTTCGGCGATGTCGGTCGCGCCCACCGAGCCGAACAGCCGGCCGTTCGCGCCGGCCCGGCGCTTGAGGCGGACGGTCAGCCGCTGCAGCTGGCCGGCCACGGACTGCGCGTCCTCGAGGGTGCGGATCTCGCGCGCCGCGCGGGCCCGCTTGATCAGGTCAACCTGCTTCTCGCCGCCGCGCGTCCACGAGATCGCGAAGCCGCGGGGCAGCAGGTAGTTACGGCCGTAGCCAGCGGCCACGTCCACTACGTCACCAGGGGCGCCGAGGCCGCCGACCTCCTGGGTCAGGATCAGCTTCATGCGAGACATTGGTCAGTCCTCCCCTGCCCTAGCGAGCCGTGCTGGTGTACGGGAGCAGCGCCATCTCGCGCGCGTTCTTGATCGCGGTCGCGACGTCGCGCTGGTGCCGGGTGCAGTTCCCGGTGACCCGGCGCGCGCGGATCTTACCGCGGTCGGAGATGTACTTGCGCAGCAGGCCGGTGTCCTTGTAGTCGACGTAGCTGATGCGCTCCTGGCAGAAGACGCAGACCTTCTTCTTAGGCTTGCGAATAGGAGGCTTCGCCATCGTGGTGCTCCTTAAGAGAGCCCCGCGCGATGCGGGGATGGTCGTTGTTACTTGCTTGCTTTACTGCTTAGAACGGCGGTTCGTCGGAGTAGCCGCCGCCGGCGGCATCGGACGCCCACGGGTCCTCGTTCCGGCTGCTGCCGCCGCCGGACGAGCCCTGGCCGCCGCCGTAGCCGCCACCGCTCCGGTTGCCGCCACCGCTACCGAACCCGCCTTCGCCGCCGCCGCGGCTGGCCCGGTTGACCTTGGCGGAAGCGTTCCGCAGGGACGGGCCGACGTCGTCGACCTCGACCTCGTAGACGGTCCGCTTCTCGCCTTCCTTGGTCTCATAGTTCCGCTGCCGCAGCCGGCCGGTCACGATGACCCGCATGCCGCGCTGCAGTGACTCGGCGACGTTCTCCGCCGCCTGCCGCCACACGTTGCAGCTGAGGAAGAGGCTGTCGCCGTCCTTCCACTCGCCCGTGGCGTTGTCGCGCATCCGGGGCGTCGAGGCGACCCGGAAGGTCGCGACCGGCTGACCGGATGGGGTGAATCGGAGTTCCGGGTCGGCGACGAGGTTGCCGACGACCGTGATGGGGGTGTCTCCTGCCGCCAT
>NZ_DATNGK010000064.1:0-36911 GCF_035605935.1 Actinocrinis sp.
GTCTGAATAAGACGAACACGGCCCGCCGACTCGATCCGAGCCGGCGGGCCGTCGCTTTTGACTGGACAACCGCTATCCGCCGCTTGTCCCGCTGAGCGGGACAGCCCGCCTTTCCCCACCCTCTAACCGCCGGCCGCCGTCCCGCTTTTCCCTCAATAAACCCCCGCGATGACATCTCCGCTACGCGGATTGAGTGCAGCGGCGAGTCTCGTTTACAACGGCTCTCGAGCACAGACGTCCTTGTGCGCTGGGTGTCTCGCGATAGCTTCGCCGACGGCGGTTGAGGGTAACGCGGGACACGCGTGCACAGGTTGTTCACGCCACCACGCGCAAACAGGGGAATCCGAGAAAGCACCCTCCATACCACCCCGAAACCCCGGAAAATAGACACAGGGAAACCATTCCGCTTTACCTTTTCCGGAGGCTCGCCATGCACACCGATCACGCGCGGAACCGTATGCGGCGTGACACGCAGCACCGGCGGGTTCGCTGGTACCGCCTTTCTGGAAAACCTGTGCACGCGTGTCCCGCGTTACCCGCAACCGCCGTCGGCGAAGCTATCGCGAGACACCCAGCGCACAAGGACGTCTGTGGCCGAGGGCCGCCGTAAACGAGACTCGCCGCTGCACCCAATCCGCGTAGCGGAGATGTCATCGCGGGGGTTTATTGAGGGAAAAGCGGGACGGCGGCCGGCGGTAAGCGGGTGGGGAAAAGCGGGTTGTCCAGTTGAACGGGACAGTCGTCCGGTTAACCGGTCCTCTGATTCTCCGGAACAGCACGAACCCAAGTTCCGTCCGGGGTTAGATACGCATCAACTCGAAGCCCTGCCTCGGCAAGAACCTGTTCGAACACCGGGGTCGTCATGGGGCGCGCGAGGTAGGTCTGGGTCCAATACGCGTCCGGGAAGTGATACTCGACGTGCACTTGCCGGACCTCGGGGCCAACCGGAACCGAGGAGACGACGCGCACCAGTCCGTCGGCTATTGGCGCCTCAATCGGAACGCGCTCGTGCCAGCCTTCGGGCTGGCGCTGCATCAGGACGCATCCATCGTCGGCGACGTGCCGTAGGCAGGTGCTCAACAGCCCGCGCTGGATCTTCGGGTCACCGGCATGGACAAGGAAAGAGGCGAGCAGCACCACATCGAACCGCTCGCCGAGGTCCAGTAGCTCGATCGGACTGCGTACGGTACGCACGCCGATGTCGGCTACCCGTTCAAGCATCTCGGGTGACTCATCGACCGCGGTCACGTCGAATCCGCGCTGCGTCATCGGCCGGGTCATCCGCCCCACGCCACAGCCGAGTTCGAGGATGGTGGCACCGGCCGGTACCGCCGCTTGAATGATGTCCACTTCCGGGCCGAGCGGAATGCGTTCGTAGAGCTCGACAGCGCAGCCGTCCGGAGTGATCGGACCGGGTCCAGTTCCCTTGTATCCCTCACGCACTATCCGTTCCATGCGATCCATCGAAGCAGCTCATCGCCTTCTACGGCGTATGTCGGTGGCCGCTGCTAGCGTGTCCACATGATCGAACAGCAGGGAAGCGCATCGAGCCGCCGCCTCGGGGTCATGTTCGACCGGTCGCTGCCGCCGGAATCGCTAGTCGGCTTCGCGCGTGAGGTCGAGGCAGCGGGCGCGGACGATCTGTGGGTGGTCGAGGATCTGCGCTGGGCCGGCTCGATCGCGTCGGCTGCCACCGTCCTCGCCGCGACTGATCGGCTGCGTGTGGGCATCGGCATCGCTCCGGCACCACTGCGCAATCCGGCCTTGCTGGCCATGGAGTTCGGCACACTGGCCAGGCTGTACCCAGACCGCCTCGCGGCGGGCATCGGACACGGCGCGCCAGATTGGATGGCGCAGGTCGGTGCGGCCGTACCGCACAAGCTCGCCCTGTTAGAGGAGACGATCACCGCTGTGCAGGCGATCCTGCGCGGCGAGGAGGTCTCGGTCGACGGCCGCGCGATTCACCTCGAGAACATCCGGCTGGTGCACCCGCCACAGCAGCCGCCGCCGGTGATCGCCGGAGTCATCGGCCCGCGCTCGCTGGAACTGTCGGGAAGGGTCGCGGACGGCACGCTGGTGGTCGAGGGGCGCGGACCGGACGACCTGCCGGGAATTAGGGCGTTGATTGAGAAGGGGCGTGCGGCCGCCGGGAACTCCAATACGCACGAGTTGGTCATCTTCACGCACCTGTGCGTCAGCGAGAACCCGGCCGAGGTGCAGGAGGCGCTCGCGCCGGTTCTGGCGGAGTACTCGCGGATGCTCGGCGTCCCAGAGTCGGAGGTCTTCACGGTCTCGGGCAACGCGGCTCAGGTCGCGCAGCGGGTGCGGCAGCTTTGGGATGCGGGTGTCGACAGCGTGATCCTGCGGCCGGTCGGGGATCAACCAGCGCGGCAGTTCGCCGAGGCGGTCGCGGCGGTGTCCGGCAGCTGACGCTTCAGTCGGTGCGCGTTGCTGCGAGAATCTCGGCCAAGTGGATCGTGCGAATCGGCGCTCCAGAGCGTTGCGCGAGGCCGCCGATGTGCATCAGGCAGGAGTTGTCGGCAGCGACGAGGTATTGTGCGCCGGTCCCGACCGCGTTGGCGAGCTTGTCGGTGCCCATCGCGACGGAGACGTCCGGATTCTTGATCGAGAAGGTGCCGCCGAATCCGCAGCACTCCTCCGCTCCTGGTAGCTCGGCGAGTTCGAGTCCTGCGACAGCGCGTAGCAGCCGCACCGGCCGGTCGCCGACGTTCAGCAGCCGCAGCGAGTGACACGTCGGATGATAGGTGACCTTGTGCGGGAAGTAGCCGCCAACGTCCTCGACGCCGAGCACGTCGATCAGGAACTCGGACAGCTCGAGCACGCGCGGCACGGCCGCGTCCGGCACGATGCTCGGATGAATGTCGCGCACCATCGCGGCGCAGGAGCCCGAGGGCGCGACCACGTATTCGTACCCTGTGAACGCCGACGCGAACGAACGCGCCAGCGCTTCCGCGTCGTCGCGGTACCCGGTGTTGTAGTGCATCTGGCCGCAGCAGGTCTGGGCCATCGGGAACTCGACCATCACGCCGAGCCGTTCGAGCAGCGCGACGGTCGCCTTCCCGGCGTCGGGGAACAACGCGTCGTTCAGACACGTGATGAACAGCGCGACGCGCACCGGCTCGGCCTCTCGTCCTCGATCAAAGATCCGATGACATCATGCTGCGCGAGCCCTCGCGATAGCAACACATTCAGTGCGGCGGCTCGAAGTGGAACACCGCGCGGTCGCCGAGCGGCCGAAAGCCCAGGCGTTGATAGAGGGCGTTACTGGTCGGATTCGCCAGATCGGTGAACAGCGAGATTTCGCGCGCCCCGCGGTCGTACGCGGTCTGGCAGGCCACGGCGGTCGCGGCCGCTGCGTAGCCGCGCCCGCGCAGCGGCTTGGGTGTGTACACCGGCCCGATCCGGATGCCGTCACCCTCAAGCAACCGCGTGATCCCGGCCATCGAGACCGGCGCCCCGTCCACCTCCCACAGCGTCAGCCCGCCGTAATCGAGGCGGTCGACCACGGCCCGCTGCGCGTTGATCACCGGTTCGCCGACCTCTTCGGAGAAGTCCACGAACCAGGTGAGCAGCAGGTCGAGGTCCGCGGTGGTCGCGACTCGTGCGGATCCAGGCGGTCCGGGTTCGGGGTTGGTCAGCTCGCCGAGTAGGTAGAGGCGGTGCCTCAACCCTTCCCTCGCCACGGCTCCGGTCTCTGCGCACCACGCGCGGGCGACCGCCTCGGCGACGGATTGCGGACCGTTGACTCCCGGCAGCGGACGTCCGGAAGCTCGCAGTGCATCGACGAGGGACTGCGTCGCCGCGCGTTCGGGCAGGTCGGAGAGGAGCAGCGGGTGAGGCGGCGTTTGCAGGAACGCGCCGCTGACCGTGCCGTCCGCGTCCTGGTACCAGCCGAAGCGCGGGCGATCGTCCCCAAAGGCCATCGGGCCGCGCTCTCGCAGCACGGAGGGCACGGAGAGCAGGATCGTGTTCTCGGTGGGTCGTGCGCGCAGGAAATCGAGCGCGGCGGCATCGAAAGCCGCCAAGTCGTCAGTAGTCTGCCAAGCCATACGCCAGTCTGGCATCCGGCCGGCACCTTCGCATCCGAGTTTCGACCCGTTGAGCAGGAACGGCGCGGCGGCCGGTGACGTGAGTGTCCGCGTCACCGGCCGCCGAAGTATGCGCTGATCAGCTTGCCGCGTTGCCCTCGGACCGCAGCTCCATGCCCGCGCCGCGCGCCTGGAGTTCGAGCAGCGCCGCGAAGTCCAGATCGCGCAGGCCCGAGGTCACCGCCTCCTGAATGCGCTGGTACGCCGCACTCGCGACGGGCATCGGACTCTCTACCACGCGCGCGGCGGCGAGTCCGAGGTCGAAGTCCTTGCGCAGCAGTTCCGTGGTGAAGGTCGGCGTGTAGTCGAGGTTCAGCATCGCCGGGGTCTTGTACCGGGTGAAGTCCGAGCCGAGCACCGAGCCGTTGAGGAACTGCATCAGGGCCGTGCGGGTGACGCCGTAGCGCTGGGCGAGCGTTGAGACCTCGGCCAGGGTCTGCGCCATGACGCCGAGGAGCATGTTGTGGCACAGCTTCACTACGCGCGCCGCGTCCCCATCGCCGACGTAGCTGACGGAGCGTCCGAGGATCTCCAGCAGTGGCAGCACCTGCTGGTAGGCGTCCTGCGGGCCGGAGACGCAGAACGAGGCGGTGCCGCCGGAGACCGCGCCAGCGTTGCCGCTGACCGGGGCGGCCAGCACGGCGGTGTCGGTCTTCGCCGCCAGCTCGCGCAGGGTGCGCGCCGCGGGCGCGTCGACGGTCGAGCAGTCCACGACGGTGCGCGGGCCTCGGTCGCCGCCGAACAGAGCGGTGGCCACCGCGACCAGGCTGGCCGGGGTGTCCACGGTGATGAAGACCGTGCGGCAGTCGGCCAGATCCGCCGGCGTGTCCACCACCTTCGCGCCGAGCGGTGCCAGTTCCTCCGCCTTCACGCGGGTGCGGTTGCACACCGCCACCTGCTGGCCCGCGCCGAGCAGCCGCGTCACCAGCGCGCTGCCCATGCGACCGGTGCCGATCCAGCCGATGCTGTTGCTCACCGCGCCGTTGCCGGCCACTGCACCGCTCGCCGCCGTGCCGTTGCCGGCGGCGGTATTTCCGGAACTGTCGTTGTCGGCAGCCATTTCCTGTTTCCCCCTTGCTCTTCTCCACTGCTCCTGCGCGCACGGTCGCGCCGCGAGATGGTGCGCTCAATCCCACGATACGGGGTATTGAAACGTGGTCAGACGGCACCCGTCCGGCGTCGGCCCGCATGATGACCGAAGTAGTCCGATATACGGAACCGCAGGTCGTTAGCGATATGATGATCGACCATGGACCTCGGGCAGCGAACCGCACGTCAAGCCACTAGCGCGCGCGTCACGGCTCGCCGTCGCATCGGCCTCATGCTCGCGCTCACCGCGGCCATCGGCGCCGTCGCGGCCTGCTCGTCTTCGTCCTCCTCGGCGTCGGCGGGTTCCGGGAGCGCATCCGCCGGGCCGCTGACCACGGTCACTCTCGCGCTCGATTGGACGCCGAACACCAACCACACGGGCATCTTCGTCGCGCAGCAGCTCGGCTATTACAAGGCTGCCGGGATAGATCTGAAGATAGTGCCGTACGGTTCGACCGCTCCGGAGACGCTGGTCGCGACGCACAAGGCCGATTTTGGCATCTCCTATCAGGACGGGCTCACGGAAGCCGCGGCCACCGGCGGCGACATCACCTCGATCTTTGCGATCACGCAGAAGACGGACGTCGTGATCGGTGTGCGCGATGACAGTGGGATCACCTCGCCCAAGCAGCTCGACGGGAAGACTTACGCGGGATACGGCTCGCCGCTCGAGCAGCCGATGCTCAAGTATGTGATCAAGCACGCGGGCGGGACGGGCGCGTTCAAGGATGTGACGCTCAACACGGACGCCTACCAGGCGCTCTACGCGGGCCAAGCGGACTTCGCGCTGCCTGAGCCGACCTGGGAGGTCATCCAGGCGCGGCTGGTCGGAAAGCCGCTGCGCACTTTCGACGTGTCCGACTACGGATTCCCGCCGATCTACTCGGCGTTGATCGCCTCTTCGCACCAATACCTCAGCGCGCACGCGGACATCGCGCGCAAGTTCCTCGCGGCGACGCTCAAGGGATACCAGTACGCTGCGGCCCAACCGCAGCAAGCCGCGAATCTGCTGATCCAAGCGAACCGGTCGGTACTTGGCGCTCAGCGCGAGCTGGTCGATCAGAGTGCTGTGCTGGAGGCGACGCAGTACTACAAGGACCCTGCCGGCAAGATCGGCGTGCAGAGTGACGCGCGCTGGAAAGCACTGACCGATTTCCTGTACAGCAATGGGATTCTGGCCGACGCCTCGGGCAAGACGCTCTCCGCGGAACCGCAGCTTTCGTCGTTGTATACGAACGCGTATCTGCCGGCTTCCGACCAAAGCCCGTGACGACGCCGGTGATCGCGGGCCGCACCGGACGCCGAGTGTGGCGCACGCTGTGGCCGCCGCTGCTTCTCGCCGTCGCGCTGATCGCCGGCTGGCAACTGGTCGGGCAGTTCGCGATCCGCGACGCGCAGGTGCTGCCGACCCCGTGGCAGGTGGTCTCGGCGGGCTGGCAGGTGCGCGGGGATCTCTGGCACAACGCGCTGCCCACGCTGGAGGAGACGGCGGCTGGATTCGGGCTCTCGTTCGTACTTTCCTGGCTGATCGCGACCGCGATGGACTTCTCCGACGCGGCCCGGCGCGCGGTGTATCCGTTGCTGGTGGCGTCACAGACCATCCCGGTGGTCGCGATCGCGCCGCTGTTCGTCGTGATCTTCGGTTTCCATCTGCTGCCGAAGGTGCTGCTGGTCGCGCTGGCCACCTTCTTCCCGCTCACCGCGTCGCTGGCCGAGGGGTTCGCCACCGCGGACGGCGACGCGATGCGGCTGCTGCGCTCGATGGGCGCGAGCCGCTGGCAGTCCTTTGCGAAGGTGCGGGTGCCTGGCGCGTTGCCGTTCTTCTTCACCGGCCTGCGAGTCTCGATCACGTACGCGATCGGCGGCGCGGTGTTCGCCGAGTACGCCGGCGCGGAGGACGGCCTGGGGATCTATATGCAGCAGATGCAGTCGGTCTTCCGAAGAGACTTGGTGTTCGCCACGATCCTGGTGATCGCACTTGTCAGTGTGCTGCTGTTCGCATCGACGTATCTGCTTGAGCGCCTGGTGACGCCGTGGCGCAGGTTCGAGACGCGGCGCGGTTCTGCCCAGGACCGCACGTGAACGGCGGCGAGCGTGCGGGAGACGGCCAGCACCGGCTCGAAGTGCGCGGGCTGACCCACGAATTCGCCAGGGCGGATCAGGCACCGCTGCGCGTGCTCGAGGGCCTTGATTTCGCGGTGCGGCCAGGCGAGTTCACCGCGATCATCGGGCCGAGCGGCAGCGGCAAGTCAACGCTCTTCAACCTCGTCGCAGGCCTCGATCGCCCGACGAGCGGGGTCATCTACGTCGACGGTCGCGCGGTGACGGGACACAGCGAACAGGTCGCGTACATGCCGCAGAAGGATCTGCTTTTCCCGTGGCGCACGATCGAGGACAACGCGGCGCTCGGCCTCGAAGTACAGGGCACCGCGAAGAGGGCGGCGCGAGCCGCGGTCCGGCCGCTGTTCCCGGAATTCGGGCTCGACGGCTTCGAGCGTTCCTATCCCGCCCAGCTCTCCGGTGGGATGCGGCAGCGGGCGGCGCTGCTGCGCACGGTCGCGATGCAGCGGTCCGTGCTGCTGCTCGACGAGCCGTTCGGCGCGCTCGATTCGCTTACCCGCACGCAGATGCAGCTGTGGCTGGCGCAGATGTGGCAGCGGCACTCGTGGACAGTGCTGCTGGTTACGCACGACATCCGTGAGGCAGTGTTCCTCGCTGACTCAGTTCACGTACTCACTTCGCGACCGGGCAGGCTCGCCGCACGGGTAGTCGTGGATCTGCCGCGTCCGCGTACCACGCAGACTTTCCTCCAGCCTGAGTTCGCCCGGCTCGAGCAGCAGGTGCTCTCGGCTCTCGGCACGACCTCGGACGTACCCTGATGTCGCACCTCGTGCACGGCATGAGTACCGAGAACGTGGCTCCCGACTGGCCAGCGCTCACGCTGGACGAGGTCGATGCGGCGCTACGCCGCTATCCGCAGGCCGGCGGCGCGCACGCGCTGACCTGGCGGTCGCCTAGGCCGCTGTCCGCTGCGGGTCTGGTCGAGACGGCGCGCGGCGGATCGGTCTTCGTCAAACGGCATCACTGGCGCGTGCGCTCGCTCGACGGATTGCACGAGGAGCATGCATTTCTCGCGCATCTTCGGCGCAGGGGCGCTGCGGTCGTCGAGGTGCTGACCGATGAGGAGGGCCGCACAGCGGTCGGCGACGGCGAGTGGACGTACGAGGTCCACACGGTCGGTGACGGCGAGGACCTGTATCGGGAGGCGATCTCCTGGTCGCCGTTTACACAGCTCAGTCACGCGCACGCCGCGGGGCGCGCACTCGCAGAGTTGCACGAAGCAGCACACGGATACGCCGCGCCGCCGCGCGCCCCGCGCCAGCTGACCGCCGGTTTCTCGATCTTCGCCGCCGACGACCCGATCGCGGCGGTCGATCAGTATGCCGCGATGCGGCCGGCGCTGGCCGAGGACCTCTCGGGGCGGTCGTGGCGCGAGGACGTGCGTCGTTGGCATCTGCCGCATCATGATCGGCTACGACCGCAGCTCGCGACGCTGGAGCCGCTGTGGACGCACAACGACTTCCACGCCTCCAATCTTTTGTGGAACGCGGCGGCGGTATCGGCGGCGCAGGTCGCGACAGTGCAGGTCGCGACGGTGCTTGACTTTGGTCTTTGCGATCGGGCGTTCGCGGTGCATGACCTCGCCACGGCTATTGAACGCAACGCGGTGGAGTGGCTCACGATTGATGAAATGGGCGACAGGGCGGTGCATGCGGACGCGGCGCTTGCGCTCGTCGACGGTTATCAGCAAATCAGGAAGCTGACAGAGTCCGAGCGCGCAGCGCTACCTGACCTGCTCGCGCTGTGTCACGCGGACTACGCCCTGAGCGAGATCGACTACTTCCGCGGCGTGACCGGCTCCGCGCAGAATGCGGAACTGGCCTACCGCTACTTCGTCGACCACACGGCCTGGTTCTCGAGCCCGGGCGGCGTCCGGTTCCTGGATCGGCTGCGCCTCCACTTGGCGTAATCTTCCGCGCGCCAGGATCAGACAAAGCACCCATTCAGCATATTTTGATCATGTGGGAAGACGACACGCCCGCTGGGCCCCGGACCGCGCATCCGCCCTCGCCGCGTCGGCGATCCGGCGGCGCCGCCGCAGGGTCCGCGTCGCGCTTTGGCTGGGATTTGGCCTGGTCGCGGGCGTCGGCGGCGGCGTGGGAGCGGTGTTCGCGGCTCCGATCCTCACGCCTAAGGTCGTGCAGGAGATCCCGGCGTCCTATGTCTTCCCGGGCACGCCGCAACCGATCCCGTGGCCAGCGTCCGGACAGGCGGCCCTCGCCTTCGCTGGGCTCGGCAGGCTCGGCTCCTCCGGCCCGGTGAACGCCGCAGCGCCGATCGCGAGCGTCGCCAAGGTGTTGACCGCCTACCAGATCCTCACCGATCATCCGCTCTCTCCCGGCGCCTCAGGTCCGACCCTCACGGTCGAGTACCCGGAGGCGGCGGCCTACGGCCGGCAGGTCGCGCAGGGACAGTCGCTCGTGCCCGTCAGGTCGGGTGAGCGGCTCACCGAGCGGCAGGCGCTCCAGGCCCTGCTGCTGGCCTCAGCCGACAACGTCGCGCAGATCCTCGCGCGCTGGGACGCCGGGAGCGTGCCGGCTTTCCTGACCCGGATCAACCGAACTGCCGTACGACTCGGCATGACCCATTCGAGGTACACCGATCCGTCCGGTCTCGACGCGGGCACGGTCTCCACGGCTCTGGATCAGCTGCTGCTCGCCGAGGACGCGATGCGCATCCCGGCCTTCGCGCAGCTGGTCGCGCAGAAGAGCGCGGTGATCCCCGTCGCCGGGTCCATTCACAACTACAACACGCTGCTGGGCCGGGACGGCGTCGTCGGAATCAAGACGGGTTCGACGATGGCGGCCGGGGGCTGCCTGATGTTCGCCGCGGATGTGGCTGCTGGCCCGAACGGCGCGACACAGCGGCTTTACGGCGTGGTCCTCGGACAGCCGGGTTCGAGTTCGACGATCCTTCCGCACGCGTTGGCCGCGGCGAAACGACTGATCGAGTCGACCGGGTCGGTCGTGACGAGCGCGACGGTGGCCCAGGCTGGCACCGGTGTCGCGATAGTAAGCGAGGCGATGCGCGATGACCGGACGCTGACACCGCAGGCAGCCGTGACGGTCGTCGGCTGGCCGGGTCTGCGATACGCGCTGCGCGTATCCGGCACGCCGTCAGCTGCGGTGTTGACGGTGCAAAGCCTTGACGAGCCGAGCTATCAGGTCGTCAGCAGCCTGCGATAGGACGTCGGTCAGTCGGCCAGTCAGCCAGTCAGTCAGAGCACGACGCGGAAGTGTGTGATCAGCCGCCACTCGTCGTCGAGGACGTGGTAGGCGAGGGCAGCGGGTGCCTCTTCGTCGATCAGACCTTCGCCGTCCCAGGGCAAGGTCGACGTCGAGATCACGGAGGGCGAGATCAGCAGCGGCAGGCCCGCGAAAGTCGTCGCGGCCGGTGAGTGCGCGTGCCCGGTGAGGATCGCGACAACGTTGCTGTGCCGCTGGAGGACGGCCGCCAGCCGCTCACCGCCGGTTTGCCGCATGCCGTCGAGGTACGGCGCGTGAACCAGCACCGGAGGGTGATGGAAGCACACGAACACCGGCGCGCCCTCCGGGGCGTCGGTCAGCACCTGGTCCAGCCACTCCAGGGTCTCGTCCGCCAAGTAGCCGCCGGGTTTCCCGGGGATCGTCGAGTCGCAGAGAGCGAAGATCGCGGCGCTGGCCGTGTACACGCGGTTGATCGGTCCGGGCTCGCCTTCCTCCCCGTCCTCGCCGAGCAGCACCTTGACGTACGCGCCGCGTGCATCGTGGTTGCCGGGGCAGGTGAACACCGGGTACGGCAGGGTCGCGATCAGCGCTCGGACTTTCTCGTACTCCTCCGGCGCGCCATGGTCCGCGATGTCGCCGGTGATGAGGACGGCGTCAACCGGACGCGGAAGCTCGGCCAGGTGCGCGAAGAGCCGTTGCGCGCGAGCCTCATTGCGCTCAGAGGTGCCGACGTGGATATCGCTGACCTGCGCGACCGTAATCACCCGCGCGCTCCGTTCACTGTACGAGCCAGCCGTTCGACCTGCTCGACGAGGTGCGCCGACGGCTGTTGTTCATTTCGATCATTCGTATTGTAGATCGCGAAATGCGGCAGCGGCGGTGGTTCGTCAGGACGCATACGCTCGATGAACTGCGCATAAGCCGCGAGCTTTGCGCCATCGCGTTCACTGCCGCGGGCGATCAGCCGTTGGCGCAGGATCTCTGGGTCGCAAGAAACCCACACCAGGTGTACCTCTCCCCCGCCGAGCTGCGCGCACCAGGCCTCCCAGCGCCCCGGGTTGCGGATCTGGCCAGTAAACGGCGCGACGAGCAGCACGGGACAGCCGAACGTGCGGATCTCCCGAGCGGTCGCCGTCAAGCCCTGATATTCGTGGAGCTTGATGTTGGCGTCATACCAGTCGCCTTCGCGCTCCCCGGGCTCTCGTCCGGACGCTGTGAGCATCGCGGCGACGAAGGAGCCGTAGATCGTGTCCTTGTCGAGCAGGGCGGGGTGTGGGTCGAGCCGGTCGGCGAGCAGCGCGGCGACCGTGGTTTTCCCGGCACCTGGGGCGCCGGCAACGATCCATAAAGGCGCGGGCGTCCCGCCGTGATCACCCATGTGAGGAATCCTCGCATACGGTGTGCGAGAGGCGTGTGACAAGCGGCGGGCCGCGCTAGGGTGGGCCGATGCAGCGCGCACTGGTGTACACGCGCACGACCCAGTACCGGCACGATTCAATCCCCACAGCCGTGACCGCGGTCGGCGAACTGGGCCGGGATGTGGGCCTCGAGGTCGACGCGACGGAAGAGCCCGCGGCGTTCGCGCCGGAAGCGCTGGCCGACTACCGAGTCGTGGTGTTCCTCTCGACCAGTGGCGATGTGCTGAGCGACGAGGGACGCGCGGCGTTCAGCGGCTGGGTGCGCGACGGCGGCGGGTTTGTCGGGGTGCATCTCGCGGCGGGCACGGAGCCGAGTTGGGACTTCTTCGGCGACCTGATCGGTGCCCGGTTCACCCGGCACCCGCCCTTCCAGCCCGCGGTCGTGACGGTCGAGGACCAGCGCCACCCGGCGACCTCGCACCTGCCGGCTCAGTGGTCGTTCAGCGACGAATGGTACGAGTTCGCGCCGAACCCACGCGGGAGCGTGCGCGTACTCGCCTCGGTGGATGAGCGCGGCTACGAAGGCGGAACGATGGGGCCGGACCATCCGTTGGCCTGGTGCCACGAGAACTGCGGCGGCAGGTCGTTCTACACCTCGCTCGGCCACGCCGAGGCCGCCTACGCCGACCCGCACTTCCGTGCGCACCTGGCGGGCGCGCTGCGGTGGGCGGCCCGCCTTGATTGAACGGCGCGGTCTCGGTTAGTGCGGGACCGGCAGTACCGCCGACAAGCTCGAACCCTGCGAATGGTGAACCACGTGACATCGAACCCGCACGCCCCGCTCGAACTCTGTTATACCCAGCCGGCCGCGATCTGGGCCGAGGCGCTTCCTGTGGGCAACGGCAGGTTGGGCGCGATGATCCACGGAACCAGGCCGATCGAGCGGATCAACCTCAATGAGGACACGTTCTGGTCCGGTCCGGCGGACACGTCCGTGCCCGAGGTCGCGCCGCAACTGATCGCCGACGTCCGAGAGCATGTGCGCGAGGGACGCCACGTCGCCGCGGGTGAGGCGTTGCGTGCGACGCAGGGTGCTGACGCCGAGGCGCTGCAACCGGTCGGGGATCTGCTGATTGAGTTCGTCGATACCGCGCTGGTCTCGTATCGCCGGTCGCTGGATCTGCGCGATGGCGTGGCTTCGGTCGAGTGGGGCGAGGAGGGGCGCCGGATCCGTCAGCAGGTGCTTGCGAGCGAGCAGTACGACGTCATCGCAGTGCGCCTGGAGACCGACGACCCTGACGGCTTGCGAGTGAATCTGAGCCTTGCGACACCGCAGCACCGAGCGGAGCTGCGTGCCGGGGATGGGCCCGAAGGCGGGGGCAAGGGCGAAGGCGAGGACGATGAGCACGCGGACGGCGGCGTGTCGCTCGCTCTGCTCCTCGCCGCGCCCCGGCACATCCTGCCCTGGCCGCATGCAGACGGGGTCGTCGACGAGGACGACGATCAGCAGTCGATCCGGGCGGCCGCGCTGTTGCGGGTCGATGCGGACGGTAGTGAACCGGTCCGCACAGGCGCGGATGACCAGCCGTACATCGCGGTGCGCGGCGCGCGGGCGCTGACAGCGTATGTGGCGATCCGCACCGGCTTCAGCGGCTGGGACACCGCCCCGACTCGCGACAGCGAGCAGTGCCTCGTGGAGGCGGCCCAGGATGTGCACCGTGCACGCGCGGACGGTTGGGAGAAGATCCGCGACGCGCACGTCGCCGAACATCGTGCCGTGATGGACCGTGTGACCCTGCACCTTCCCGGCGACGCGCCGGATCTTCCCACCGATCAACGACTGGCCCGGCGTGCGGCCGGCGAGGCCGACGAGCAGCTGTCAGTGCTCGCGTTCGCGTTCGGCCGGTATCTGCTGCTCGCCTCCTCGCGTCCCGGGACGCAGGCGGCGACTCTGCAGGGCATCTGGAACGCCGAGCTGACCCCGCCGTGGAACTGCGAGTACACGGTCAACATCAACGCGGAGATGAACTACTGGCCGGCGGAGACCACGGCGCTGCCCGAATGCCATGAGCCGATGCTGCGCCTCGTCGCGGACCTGTCCGAGGCGGGTCGTGCGGTCGCGCAGCAGATCTACGGCGCGCGCGGCTGGGCCTGTCACCACAACACGGACTTGTGGCGGCTCGCGGGTCCGGTCGGCGGCGGTCACGGCGACCCGATGTGGTCGCAGTGGCCCATGGCAGGGGCTTGGCTCTCCACCCACCTGGCCGAACGCTGGCGGTTCGGCCGCGATCTCGCCTTCCTGGCCGCGGTCGCGATGCCGGTCGCGCTCGACGCCGCGCGCTTCGTGCTCGATCTGCTCGTCGAGGACGCTGAGGGAAGGCTGGTGACCTCGCCCTCCACCAGCCCGGAGAACCAGTTCGCCACGCCGGACGGCGCGGCGAGCGTGGATCAGGGCTGCGCGATGGACCTTACGCTCGCGCGAGAGCTGTTCGGTTTCGTACTCGAAGGCGCCGAGCAAGTGCTCGCGATCGGGGTGCCGCTCACGGAGCAGGACACTGCGACGATCGCCGAAGTGCGGGTAGCGCTGGAGCGGCTGGCCCCGCTGCGGGTCGGCTCGCGCGGCCAGCTGCTGGAGTGGTCGGTCGAGCGCGATGAGGTCGATCCGCATCATCGGCACGTCTCACACCTCGTCGGCCTGTTCCCCGGCAGCGTCGTGGCGGTTGATCCGGTGCTGCGCGAGGCGGCCAGGCGTTCGCTGGAGGAGCGTGGCGACGCCGGTACCGGTTGGTCGCTCGCCTGGAAGGTCGCACTCTGGGCGCGGCTCGGCGACGGCGACGCTGCGCATCGGCTGCTCGACCAGTATCTGCATCCGATCCTGCCTGAGGGCGCTGATTCAGATGGTGAGGTCGAGGGCGCAGCGTGGTCCGGTGGCGGCGTGTACCGTTCGCTGCTGTGCGCGCATCCGCCGTTCCAGATCGACGGCAACTTCGGCGTGACGGCTGCGATCGCGGAACTGCTCGTGCAAAGCCATGCCTCTGAAGGCGGCATCCCGGTCATCGAACTCTTACCCGCGCTGCCTACGCAATGGCCGGACGGCCGGGTTACCGGGCTGCGTGCCCGCGGGGCGGTGACCATCGCCGAGCTGTCCTGGTCTCAGGGCACGCCGATTGCGGTCGTGGTCGAGGCGCAGACCGGCACGCGGGTCGAGCTGCGCTGGCGCAACGATGCGGGTGAGCCGGAGACCCGGCTGCTTGAGTTGGCGGCCGGCGAGCGTGCCGCAGTGATCTGATCCACGGCTGGCCATCGGCCGGGCCGGGATTGTTCGCGGGATTGTCATGTCCAGGCAAACTTCTCGCCGGGACGACGGGCTTCAGACAGAATCGGGCTTCATGAAGAGCGACAGTGTGTACTACGCCGATCCGCAGCTGGCCGTGGCGCGACGGCTGCAACGCGCCGGGCACTGGGAGGCCGCGCTGCGCCTGACGCCGCAGAGTGAGGACGGTGCGGTGCTGCGAGCCGAGATCCTGGTGGACCGGCACACCTGGTGTCTTGACTCCACGGATGAGGCGCGCGGCGCGATCGCGGAGATCACCGCCTCGGCGCCGGCCACCGCCGCCTTCCTGATCTCGGTGCTCGAATACTGGCGGCAGCTGACGAAGTCCGATCACCCCTTCATCGGGCCGGACCCGGTGGCAGAGTTCGAACGGCTGGACGGACAGATCGCGCCGGGCTGGGCGAATTTCTGGCTCGGGGTGGCCTTGGAGAATCTGCGGCTGGACCGGGATGGGGCGCAGGCGGCGTACCGGCGGGCGCTGGCAACCGCGCTCGAGGCGGGCGACCTGCTGCTGGAGTCGTACGTCGTGCGGCATCAGGGCTTTTATCTGCTGGAGCAGGACCGTGCGGCCGGGCTCGCCTTGCTGCGCCGCTCGCTGCATCTGCGAGCCGCCTGCGGTGCGCGGCCGCATGTCGCCGCGGCTCAGGCGGCGCTCGCCGAGGCGTTGGGGGTGGGACCGGAGTCGGTGCTGCTGCGGCGCCTGGTGGCGCGCAGCGCCGAGGAGCTGAACCTGGCCTGGCTCAAAGAGGACGCGCGCAGCCTGGTGTCGGACGAGCGCTGATCAGCGCAGCAGCGCTCGGCCGCACGCCGCGTCCGCGGCGCTGGGGCAGGACTCCAGCGCCGCCCGGTCGACCGAGTACAGCACGTTGGTCCCGTCCCGGCGGCGCAGCACGAGCCGCATCTCGGCGAGGATCTTGAGGTGGTGCGAGACCGTCGGCTGGCCCACCTCCGCGTGTTCGACGATCTCGCCGACGCTCAGCGGCCGGTGCGCCGCGGCCAGCAGGTTGAGGATCTGCACGCGGGTCGGGTCGGCCAGCGCCTTGAACCACGCCGCATAGGTCACGGCGGTGCTCCGGTCGATCAGGGCACTGCGGCTGAGGGAAACAGGCATCGGGTAGTGGCTTTCGGCGTCGCACGACACGGAGGGTTTCGGAAAGGGGCGAACTCGTCGCACCGCTGACGGACCCTGACGCCGCACGCGCCGGACCCGCCGTGACTGCGCCGACCGCACTCGGCTGCAAACCGACTGTAGTGGATTGCGGACGCAGTGCGCGCGGATATCGGCGATCCGACTCAGAGGTCTGACGAATGCGTCGACGCGCCGCGGCCCGCGCGCTGGATTTCGTGGTTTCAGTCCGTTGTTTCAGTTCATGGTGCCAACTTTGGTCGGTGGTTTCCTTGCACTGGTCGCGGGTCGCCTCGCGGTCAGCCGGTCGCCGCTAGTCGTTGCGGCTGATATCGCCGATGCGCACTGCGAAACGAGGACGGCCGTGCGCCGTGCGAGGTTGCCCGGTGAGCCTTGTCGGCGGCCGCGATCGCCGCGCGGACGGCGTCGTCGAGGGTCGAGGGCGGGCAGACGACCCGGGCGTTGATGGTGGCGTATCCGTACTCCACCGGCCTGGCTGCTGCCCGATCGGCCTGTGGCGGCGCGCCGGTGTCAGTCACGCTCAGCTTGGCCAGGCCCGCCGGGGTGCGCACCGCGAGCTTGATGTGCCCGACGAAATAGCCGGCCGCCGCGCTCCATTCGGACAGCTGCCGCAGCACCGTCTTGGCCCAGGCGACCGCGTCGAAGGCGGACTCGGCCGCGGTGACCCGGAACGCCTCGTTCAGCCAGGCGACCTGCGATTCGGCGTCGGCGTACCGGGTGAAGTCTAGTTTCGGCTCGCCGCGTACGGCGCGCACCTGCGCCCCCTGGCTCTCGAGCGCGGGATTCGGGCGGGTCCAGGCTCGGATCAGTTCTTCCAGACCGACGCCGGTCGTGGCGCTGTAGGGCAGCACGGCGGCCCTCGGGTAGTCGGCGGCGAGTCTGGCTTCGAGTTTGGCGGTGCGCTCGTCGCCGATCAGGTCGGTCTTGTTGATGGCGAGAAGTTCCGCTTCGACGAGCTGGCGGCCGAACACGTAGCCGAGGTCCGGCTCCGGTTCGCAGCGCTCGGCTGCCCTGGTGAACGCGGCCAGCCGCAGCGGATCGACGACGGCGGTGAGCGGTGCGACCGTCATCCGGCCGCGATACCGCTCGCGCAGTGGTCTCACCACCGTGTTGCGTAGATCGGCGCAGCTGCCGGACGCTTCGACGAGCACGACGTCGGCCTTGCCGGCCATGTCCGCGTCGGCGAGCAGCGCGGCGAGATCGGGTAGGCGTCGGCATAGGCAGCCGCCGGCCAGTTCCGCGACTTCGTCGAGGCCGCCACGGGCGAGATTGGTGTCGACCAGGCCGGCGCCCGGGTCGTTGGTGACGACGGCGACCCGCCGACCGGTGCGCTGCATGGCGATCGCCGCGGAGATCAGCGTCGTGGTCTTGCCGGAGCCCAGGAAGCCGGAAAGCGGTACCAGGGTGATCACGGGCGGGTCGGTCCCTTCGTGTGGGCGTCGGCCGTGCTCAGGGCCTGCCTCACGGTTCGGCAGGCCCGTTTTCCTCGGCCAGCGGCCGTGATGCGTTCGTGATCCCCGTATCGCGCCGCCCGCCCGGAGCGCCCATGAGAACACTGGCACACCAGGTGGACGGGAACACCATGGCGCAGTCAATCGACGCGTGTCAATAATCCGCGCGGTCGGAATGCGAACGCTGATAACGAACCCTGATTAGCTTCCCCATCAGTGTTAACGAGTTTGACGTCCACCTGATCAACGCAGAGCTCTGCCAAATCCGCCGCCCTACCTGGCGGTCCGTCAGTTGCGGCGGGTTACGGTTTCCAGTCCGGTGAGCGTCCGAGCAGGGCGAGGACTCGGCCCAGCAGGTCCGTGTCGCCGCCGACACGCACGGACGGCCGGAATGCCGCGCCGGGCTGCTCGCGCGGCGGGCCGTCCGGTATCGCGAGCGATATGACCAGTGCCGCCTCCAGTACCTCGTCGTCGAAGAACACTGGAAGGTCGAGCGCCCTGGCCACGTCCCAGCCGTGCGCGACGCTGTCGACCAGGTGGAAGCCGACCGCGGTCTGCGAGGGGTAGAAACCGCCGCCGCGTATCTCCGCCAGCCATGCCGAGCGCTCCGCGAAGCCCGGCGCGGCGAAGTCCTCGGCGAGCTTCGCGGCGCTGTCCGCGTGCTGGCCGGTCGGGTCGTCCGCTATCGGGACCGGAGCGAAGGCTTCCACACCGTTGCGCTCTCCGCGCGCGGCCGCCGCGAAGCCGAGGTTCTGTCCGATCATGTGCGCGATGAGCTGACCGAGGTTCCATTCGGCGCACGGAGTGGGCAGCTCAAGGCGCTCTGGCGTCACCTGGTTGACGATGTCGACGCTGACCTGCAACGCCCGCCGATGCAACACCCGTAGATCAGTCATGCTTGGCACACTACCCGCGACCACCGACAGTGGGTGGCGCGAGCGGTGGACGCGGAATCTCGATTGACCGAGGTCCTGCCCGCCCCCAGGATGACCCGGTGAACCTACGCATTCAGAGCCTGGACATCGACTGCTTGGATCCGTCCGCCGTCGCGGACTTCTGGCAGGAAGCACTCGGCTGGCGCCGTACCCACGAGGATCCCGACGAGATCGTGCTCGAGCCGCCGGCCGGCAGCCCCCAGGACGGTGTCGCACCCGACCTGCTGTTTCTCCGAGTGCCCGACCCGACGACCGGCAAGAACCGGCTTCATCTCGACCTGCGCCCGGACGATCAGGGCGCCGAGGTGGAGCGGTTGATCTCGCTGGGCGCGCGACGGGTGTCGATCGGGCAGCCGGATGAGGTGACCTGGGTGGTCATGGCCGATCCCGAGGGCAACGAGTTCTGCGTCCTGCGGGCGTTGCCGCCGGACCAGCAGGCGTAGGCCGTGCGGCGCGGTCATTTCGCGTCGGCGTAGCAATCGACGATCGCGGTGGCCAGCGGAAACCGGACCGGGGTCGGGCCGAACACCGCCCGGCGCGCCTCTTCCCCGGCCTCGGCCACCACGCGGGCCGCCTGCTCGGCGAGCGCACTCGGTGTGTGCACGACGACTTCATCGTGGACGAAGAAAACGAGGTGCGGCGCCGTGGCGAACAGGGCCGCGGTTCGATCGGCTGCCTCCGGACGGCCATCGGTGACCGGCGGGGCCTGAGCGGAGAGTTCCGAAAGCTTGCGCCGCAGCACCGCGAGCCACACCAGAGCCCAGTCCGCGGCGCTGGCCTGGATCACGAAGTTCCTCGTGAAGCGGCCCCGGCTACGCGCCGCCTGTCCCGACCGGCGTGCCGGGTCACCGCCCCCGCTCTCGGCGACCTCGTCCGGACCATCCGGATCCGCCGCACCGATCGGGTCCTGCCCGGCGTCGCTGGAGCCCGATCCGGCCGCGCCCTCGGTGTCCGCGTTTCCTGCCATGCCGGTCACCAGGCTTCGCCAGCGCGAGGACGGCGGTGGGCAGGCCCGGCCGAGCCGCGAGTACACGACACCGCCGCGCTCCCCCGTCCTCGCCGCGTCTTCGACATACGCCATCGCGACCGGGAACCTCTTGCGCAATACGGCAAGCAACGGCCCGATGCCGCCGCTGGTCTGCCCGTACATCGCGCCGAGCAGCGCCAGTTTCGCGGCCGCGCGGTCGCCGTCGAATGCCTCCGCGGCCAGTGCGGCATACAAGTCGCCTTCGGCCGCGGCGCGCGCCAGGCCGCGGTCTCCGGAGACCGCGGCGAGCACACGCGGCTCGAGCTGCCCGGCGTCCGCGACCACCAGCGACCAGCCCTCGTCCGCGATGACCGCCCGGCGCATGATGCGCGGGATTTGCAGCGCGCCGCTGTTGCGTGTCGCCCAGCGCCCGGACACCACTCCCCCGACGACGTACTCGGGCCGGTACCTGCCGCCTTTCACCCACGCGTCCTGCCAGGCCCAGCCGTGCGCGGCGTGCAGTCGGGAGAGTTCCTTGTATTCGATGAGCAGTTCGATGCCCGGATGATCAATCTGGCGCAGCTCCCAGGCGCGGGTGGATTGCACGGAGAACCCGGCGTGTCTCAGGGTGCGGAGAACCTGGTTGGGGGAATCCGGATTGAACCGGCCAGGCGGATATCCGAACGCGGCCCCGACACGGGTGCCGAGTTCGGCCAGCTTGGCGGGCAGCGCGTCGCCGAAGGACCGCGGCCCGAGCAGATCGCTGAGCACGGCGTCGTGTGCGCCGACGCGCCAGGGTAATCCGCTGGCTGCGATCTCGGCCGCGACCAGGCCGCCTGCCGACTCGGCTGCGACCAGAGTGGAGAGCGCTGGGGGCGGAGAAACCGAAGGTGCGCTGCTACGGCGCGGCGTAGTCGCGGTCGCAGTGCGCGGTTCGCTCGTGCCCGCCGCGGCGATGCGGCGCAACTGGTCGGCGTGCACCGCGACCAGCATCTCCAATTCCTGCCGCGGATCGGGCGGCTCACCGGACGAGGTAGCGAACAGGCCGGGGCCGAACAGCGCGGTCTGTTCCTCGGGCCCGGCCGGCTTGGGATCCTCCGGGACCGGCAGGCCGCGCAGCCGTGCCCACGCCGCGGCCAGCGAGCGCGGTTCGCCGAAGCGGCCGGCTAGCCCAAGCAGCAGTGCCTCGGTCAGCGCGACGTCGTGACAGCGCTCGACGCGAATCCCGGCGCGCAACAGGCGCGGATATTCGGTCTCCGTCGCGCCCAGCACCCAGCGTGGCGTGTCCGCGCGCTCACGTTCGGCTACCGTCGCCGCCAGGTCGTCCGCGCGCTGCGGCGGCTGCACGGGCGTGCCGTCGTCAGCCAAGACCTGGATCCACCCGGACAGGCCGCAATCGCCTGGCTCGGCTGCGTCCATGGTCACCGCGATCCGCATGTTTCCATCATCGCGCTACGCACCGACACTGCCGGCGCTTCGAGGCCGGCCGGCTCGGCGAAGAGCGCTGATCGGATGGCGCATTCATGTCTGCGTTGCGAGACGGCGTCTTTCTTACCGCACCGGTCGGCGATCATGCTGTGTGCACGCGCTATCAGGCATTCGAAACCTGCGTGACAGGAGTAGGCGTCTGCGGGGCGTGTAATATCGGCTTCTTAATCAAAGGCCCGTTGCCGGGCGGCGGGCGAGCACGGACAAACTGGAGATCGCCCGAAATGACACCGGCGGCCACCTCACCTTCCGAACCGGTCGTTTCCGCGCTCGGCACCGTTCTACGCCGACTGCGGCGCGGGCGCGGCCTGGCCCAACGCGATCTGCTTCAGCCGCTGCACCTCGGCTCGCACAGCGCGATCGTCGATTACGAGGCGGGCCGGCGGATCCCGCCTGAGGCGGTCATCGAGGCATATGAGCGGTTTTTCAACCTCACTCCGGGAACGCTCGCCCGGCTGCGGGAGCAGGCCTTGGCCGAACGGGCCGCGCCGGAACCCGCGCACGCCAGCACTCCGGCTCCGCGCCAACTGCCCGCCGCCATCGAGCACTTCACCGGTCGCACCGGGGAACTGGTGCGGCTCGACCGGCTGCTGCGTGAGAGCGGTACCGCGATCCCGGTGGTGATCAGCGCGGTCAACGGGATGGGCGGGATCGGCAAGACGACCCTCGCCGTGCACTGGGCTCACCAGGCACGCGATAGCTTCCCCGACGGCGAGCTCTACATCGATCTGCAGGGCTTCCATCCCTCCGGGCATCCGGTTGCCGCGGAGGATGCAATCGGCCGCTTCCTTACCGCACTCGGCGTGCCGGAGGAGCGGATGCCCGCCTCGCTCGACGGGCGCACGGTCCTGTACCGCACGCTTATGGCGGATCGCAGGATGCTGGTGCTTCTAGACAACGCCCGCGACACCGAGCAGGTAAGACCGCTGCTTCCGGCGGCCCCGCATTGTCGGGTGCTGATCACCAGTCGTTCCCGGCTTTCCGGCCTCGCTGTGCGTGAGGGTATGCAGCGGATTTCCTTGGAGACGCTGGCGCTGCGTGACGCGATCCGGTTGCTGCGTCGCACGATCGGCGAGCGCGCGGTTGCCGAACCGGGCGCTACCGCGGCGTTGGCGGAGCTTTGCGCGCGTCATCCGCTGGCGCTGCGCATAGCGGCCGAGCGGATCGCCGGCGACGAGACGATGACGGTCACCGACGCGGTCGCGGCGCTGAGCGTCGCGGCGAACCGGCTGAGCGAGCTGTCGGTGGAGGACGACGAGACCGCCGCAATCCGTACGGTGTTCGGTTGGTCGTATCAGACGCTTCCTTCACCCGCGCGGCGGATGTTCCGGCTGCTTGGTCTGCACGATGGTCCCGATCTGCCACTCGCGGCCTGCGGGGCGCTCAGCGATCTGAGCGAGGAGGCGTGCACGGAGGCGCTCGCCCGGCTGACCGACTCGAATCTGGCGGAGGAGTACACGCCGGGCCGCTTCCGCCTGCACGACCTGCTGCGGCTGTTCGCCCACGAACGCGCTCTCGTTGAGGACTCGGAACAGGATCGCACTGCCGCGGTCACCGGTCTGACCGACTGGTTCCTGCACAGTGCCTGTACCGCACGGGTCACTCTCGACCCGCACCTGCCGCCGCTGGAGCCGCCCGCGGCCCGGCTTGCCATACCGGCTCAGCGATTCGCCGACGACCAGGCCGCACTCGCCTGGTGCGAGCTGGAGCGGCAGAACCTCACCGCGATCGCGCTGCAGGCTCAGCAGTTCAACCTGAACGAGCAGGGCTGGAAGCTGCCGACCGCGCTGTTCCCGTTCTTCGACCGGCGCAAGCACTTCGGCGACTGGATCGCGACCCACAAGGCCGCCGCCCTCTGCGCGCACCAGTTGGGCGATCGCGAGGCCGAAGGCAAGGTGCTGTGCAACCTCGGCAGCGCGTACCGGCCGATGCGACGCTTCGATGAGGCCGTCGACAACTACGAGCGAGCCATCGTGCTGATGCGCGAGGTCGGCTGGCGCACCGGGGAAGCCAAGGTGCTCGGCAACCTCGCCGCGACACACGCCGACGCCGATCGGCCCGAGGACGCGATAACGGTCGGCCTCCAGTCGTTCACCTTGTTCAAGGAGCTCGACGATGCGTGGGGCCAGGCGCTGTGCCTGTCGAACCTCGGAAATTCGTACGCGCGGCTCGGCCGGTTCGACGAGGCACAGCGCTCGCAGCAGACCGCGCTCGACCTCTTCCGCGAGCTGAAGGACCAGCGCGGCATGTCGCGTGCGGTCAACGGCATCGGCATCGCGATGGCCAGGCTCGGCAAGCCGCAGGAGGCGCTGGCATACGTCGCCGAGTCAGTGCGCGGCTTCGCAGAGACCGGCGACGTGCATGAAGAAGCGAATGCGCTGTGCGATCTGGCCTCGGTCTACCGGGACCTGGACCAGCCGCACGAGGCCGCGGCGCGGCTGCGCGAAGCCAGCCGGCTGTTCGAAGGACTCGGCGAGCACTGGATGGTCGCCGAGCTCAGATCCACGCTAGCCGAGGTCACGCAGCAGTAGGCCCGTCGTGGCGGGCGTCGGCTTGCGCGGAGCCGGGGCGACGCCGATGCCCCCTGCTGCACCGGCGGCGCCATCCCCGTCAGACGAGCCTTGCCAGGATCATCGCTGACGTCGCGGCCGGTGACGCCGATCCGGACCAAACGCCGACCAAACGCGGACCATGGTCGCCGCCGTCCCGGGCATTGGCGAAGTCGATAACATGTGACATTGTACTGGCGTGGCCCGGAACTTGGTCTGTGACGTCGTGATCATCGGCGCCGGCATGGTCGGCGCGGCTTGCGCGTACTACGCCGCGCGGGCCGGGCTGGACGTGATCGTGGTTGATCGCGCCTCGGTGGCCGGCGGCACCACCGGCGCAGGCGAGGGAAACCTGCTGGTGTCCGACAAGCCGCCTGGCCCGGAACTCGGCCTGGCGCTGTTGTCCGAGCGGCTGTGGCGGGAACTGGCCGCTGAGCAGTTCGGCGCGGCGATCGAGTATGAACCGAAGGGCGGCCTCGTCGTAGCGCAGGACGAGAAGAGCCTTGACGCGCTGAACGCATTCGCCGATGGGCAGAGCCGGTACGGCGTGCACGCGACGACGGTCGCCGCCGACAGTCTCAGCGATCTGGAACCGCACCTCGCCTCGGGGCTGGCCGGCGGGGTGTTCTATCCGCAGGACGCACAGGTGCAGCCGGCGCTCGCCGCCGCGCACCTGATTCGAGCGGCGGCCGGTTCGGGCGCGAAGTTGCGCTCGGCTGAGACCGTGACGCAGTTGCTGCGCACGCCGAGCGGAGCAATGCGCGGTGTCAGGACGAGTCGCGGCGAGATCCACGCACCGGCGGTCGTGAATGCGGCCGGCGTGTGGGGAGGAGAAGTCGCGGCGCTCGCCGCGGTCGCGTTGCCGGTCTTGCCGCGCCGGGGCTTCATCCTGGTGACCGAGCCTTTGCCACGGCTGGTCAGGCACAAGGTCTACGCGGCCGACTACGTGGCCGACGTCGCCAGCGATTCGGCGGCGCTGCAAACCTCGCCGGTGGTCGAGGGGACCGCGTCAGGGCCCGTACTGATCGGTGCCAGCCGTGAGCGCGTCGGCTTCGACCGTGCGGTGTCGCTGCCGGTGCTGCGGCGGCTGGCGGCGCAGGCGATCGACCTGTTTCCGGTGCTGGCGACGGTGAACGCGATGCGGGCGTACGTCGGCTTCCGGCCGTACCTGCCGGATCATCTGCCGGCGATCGGCCCGGATCCACGCGTGCCAGGGCTCGTACACGCCTGCGGCCACGAGGGCGCCGGGATCGGCTTGGCTCCGGCGACCGGGCGCCTTGTCGCGCAACTGTTGGCCGGCGCGGTCCCGGAGTTTGACCTGACGCCGTTGCGGCCCGATCGCTTTACCGCGGCTTCGATGAGAGCGGAGGCGGAAGCATGCTGATTCGGCGCCGGAGCAAGGCGGCGAGCGCGCCGCGTACGCCGGAACAGCTGGTCGGGGCGCGGCCGGAACCAGCCTTCGCGTTGCACATCGACGGCCGGGAAATCGAGGCGCTGCCGGGGCACACGATCGCCGCGGCGCTTTGGCGCGCAGGGATCATGTCATGGCGGACCACGCGCACTGGAGGCGAACCGCGCGGAGTGTTCTGCGGCATCGGGATCTGCTTCGACTGCCTGGTGACCGTGAACGGCCAGCCGAACCAGCGTGCGTGCTTAGTCCCGGCCAGTGCGGGCGACGTGGTGACCACGCAGGCGGGCACCGGCCGGGAAGGCGGCGGCGAGTGAACGGCGCGGCGGCGAAGGCTGACAGGGAGCTGCGACTCGCGGTGGTCGGCGCGGGCCCGGCCGGAATGGCGGCTGCGGTGGCCGCGGCGGACGCCGGGATCGCGGTGACCGTGGTGGACTCCGGTTCGTCTGTCGGTGGCCAGTTCTACCGGCAACCGGCGGCACGGCTGCGTGCTCGCGCGCCACAGCGACTGCACCACGGCTGGCGGACCTGGCGTGCACTCAAGTCACGGTTCGATCGACAGGTCTCGGCCGGTCGCATCCGTCTTCTGGCGGACCATCACGCGTGGTTCGCCGAACGGATCGGCGACGAATACCGCGTGCACGCGCTGATCGGTCCCGAACAGCAGCACTCGGTCATCGTCGAGGCGGGCACGCTCCTGCTTGCGACCGGCGCCTATGAACGAGTGTTGCCGTTCCCCGGCTGGACGCTGCCCGGCGTGGTCACGGCCGGTGGCGCTCAAGCGATGTTGAAAGGCTCGCTGGTGCTGCCGGGCCGCGAGGTGGTGGTCGCGGGTACCGGTCCGCTGCTGCTCCCGGTGGCTGTCGGGCTCGCTGACGCGGGCGCGCGGGTCAAGGCCCTGATCGAGTCGGCCGACCGGCGAAGCGTCGCCAGGCTTGCCCCGACCTTGGCCGCGCATCCGGACAAGCTCGCCGAAGCCGCGGGGTACGCCGCTCGCCTCGCCGCGCATCGCATTCCGATCAAGTACGGTCACACGGTTGTCGCGGCGCACGGTCGTGACCGCGTCGAAGCAGTCACCGTCGCCGCGCTCGATGCGAAAGGCCAGGCGGCTCCGGGTTCTGAGGTGTGGATACCCTGCGACAGCCTCGCGGTCGGCCACGGCCTGCTTCCCCATCTCGATCTCGCGCTGACGCTCGGTGCCCGCGTCGAGGAGGATGCCGTGCCGGCGGTCTGGGTGGACTCCGAGCAGCGTACGAGCGTGCCGGGTTTGTGGGCGGCGGGCGAAGCGACGGGTGTCGGCGGAGCGGCCCTCGCGCTGGTGGAGGGCGAGATCGCGGGCCGGTCGGTCACCGCTTGGTCGCAAGGCCCGCAGCGCGCCTGGCTGGATGAGGATCACGCGCGTGACCCGGCGTGGTCGCACGCTGAGCAGAAGCGCCGCAGCCTGCGCGGGTTCTTCGCCGCGGTCAATGCCGCGTATTCACCGCCGGCCTCGTGGACCACACGGCTGACCGATGACACGACGATCTGCCGCTGCGAAGACGTGCGCGCAGCAGCGATCCGCAGCGCGATCGCCGACGACGGCGCGAATGATCTACGCACTGTCAAGCTGCTGACGCGCGCCGGGATGGGCTGGTGCCAGGGCCGAATGTGCGGACCGGCGGTCGCCGGGCTCATCGCGGAACGCGACGGCAACGGCCGCGCGACCGCAATCGCGACGTCTGTGACCGCGCCGTCCGTGACCGCGCCGTCCGTGACCGCGACGTCCGTGACCGCGCAGCGGCCCTTCGCTCGGCCGGTTCCGCTCGGCGCGCTGGCGGGATTAGACCAGGCAGAGCTTGATCTCGTCGCGGTTGATGGTGCAGCACTTGATGTCGCAGAGCCTGATGTTGCAGGGCAAGAGGAGGAAAGCACCAATGAGTGACCTTGGCTCGCGCCGTACATGGCACGGCGTGCTCGTGGCGACAGCGCTACCGCTGCGCGCAGATCTGAGCGTCGACTATGACGCCTACGCCGCTCACTGCGCCTGGCTGATCGAAGAGGGCTGCGACGCCGTCGTGCCGAACGGTTCTCTCGGCGAGTACCAGACACTCACGGCTGAAGAGCGGGCGCGCGTCGTCGAGGTCGCGATCTCGGCAGTCGGCGGCGAGCGGGTGATCCCGGGAGTCGCGGCGTACGGCAGCGTCGAGGCGCGCCGCTGGGCCGAACAGGCTGCGGAAGCGGGCGCTCAAGCCGTGATGCTGCTTCCGCCGAACGCCTACCGTGCCGACGAGCGCGCGGTGCGCACGCACTATGCGGCCGTCGCGCAGGTCGGGCTGCCGATCATCGCGTACAACAACCCTCATGACACGAAGGTCGACCTGACTCCCGAACTCCTCGCGTCCTTGCACGCCGACGGAAGCATCCGCGCGGTCAAGGAGTTCAGCGGCGACGTACGGCGCGCGTATCAGATTGCTGAGCTGGCGCCGGAGCTTGACCTGCTGATCGGTGCGGACGACGTGCTGCTGGAGCTGGCGATCGCCGGGGCGAAGGGCTGGGTCGCCGGGTATCCCAATGCCCTGCCACACTCGAGCGTCGAGCTGTTCCGGGCCGCGACCGCCGGCGACCTGGCAGCCGCGCTGCCGCTTTACCGGCAGCTGCATCCGCTGCTGCGCTGGGATTCGCGCACCGAGTTCGTCCAGGCGATCAAGCTCTCGATGGACCTGGCGGGCCGGTACGGCGGACCATGCCGACCGCCGCGCGTGCCGCTTTCATCAGAGCAGGAAGCCACGGTCCGCGCGGCCACCGAGAAGGCCCTCGCGGCGGGGCTGCGATGAACACCGCATCAACGAGGACTGCATCAATGAACCCAGCACCGATGCGGAGCGCGGCGAAGGAGTCCGGCCGTGCGTAGCAAGCTGGTCCTGCACGCTGTCGACTCGCACACCGAGGGTATGCCGACTCGGGTGATCACCGGCGGCGTCGGCGTCATCCCCGGCGCGACGATGTCCGAACGCCGCACGCATTTCATGCGCAACCTCGACGGTCTTCGTACCCTGCTGATGTTCGAGCCACGCGGGCACGCGGCGATGAGCGGCGCGATCCTGCAACCGCCGACCCGCCCCGACGCCGACTACGGCGTGCTGTTCATCGAGGTCTCCGGCTGCCTGCCGATGTGCGGGCACGGCACCATCGGCGTCGCCACGGTGCTGGTGGAGACCGGGATGGTGCCGGTGACCGAGCCGGTCACCAGGATCCGCCTGGACACTCCGGCCGGGCTGGTCACCGCCGAGGTCGCGGTGCGCGACGGCGCCGCCGAAGCGGTGACGCTGCGCATGGTGCCGTCATTCGCGGTCGGCCTGGATCGCAAAGCCCTGCTCCCGGACGGGCGCACGGTCACCTACGACCTCGCCTACGGCGGCAACTTCTACGCGATCCTGCCGCTTGAGCAGTTCGGCCTGCCGTTCGACCGGGCCGCGAAGAACGAGATCCTGGCCGCCGGCCTGTCGCTGATGCACGCGATCAACGAGGAGCAGCCGCCGGTGCATCCGACCGATCCGACCATCGTCGGCTGTCACCATGTGCACCTGCTCGCGCCCGACGCCACGGCCGCGCACTCGCGGCACGCGATGGCGATCCACCCCGGCTGGTTCGACCGCTCCCCCTGCGGCACCGGTACGGCGGCCCGGATGGCGCAGCTGCATGCGCGCGGCGAGCTGCCGCTGCACCAGGACTTCGTCAACGAGTCCTTCATCGGCAGCACTTTCACCGGCCGCCTCGTCGGCACAGCCGAGGTCGGCAGCTCGGAAACAGGGCTCGTATCCGCGGTGGTGCCGACCGTGACCGGCCGAGCCTGGATCACCGGCACGGCACAATATCTTCTCGACCCGACCGACCCCTTCCCCGCCGGCTTTCTCGTATGAGACGCCGCCTCGGATCAGACGCGGCTGCCCTGCCAGGCACGTCTGTCCTGCGCCGACGAAGCCGCCTGTACTAGGACCAACTGTTGTGAATATCACCGACCCGGCCGAAGCTCTGCCGTCGCTGTCCTCGCTCGGCGAGCGGCGCAACTACCGCGACCAGGTCGCGCACGCGCTGCGCGCCGCGCTGGTCGCCGGACAACTGCTGCCCGGAGAGCTGTACTCCGCGCCCGCACTCGCTGCACGCTTCGGCGTTTCCGCGACCCCGGTACGCGAGGCGATGCTCGATCTGGTGCGCGAAGGCCTGGTCGAAACGGTCTCCAACAAGGGATTCCGCGTCACGGCAGTGACCGAGCGGCAACTGGATGAGTACACGCATATCCGAGCGCTGATCGAGATCCCGACCGTCACCGGTCTCGCCCGCACCGCCGACCGTGACGAGCTTGAAGCTTTGCGTCCCGACGCCGAAAGCATCGTGCAATCCGCGAAAGCCGCTGACCTGATCGGTTACATCGAGGCCGATCGGCGATTCCATCTGCGTCTGCTCGCCCTCGCCGGAAACGCGCACCTCGTTGAAGTGGTCGGCGATCTGCGTAAACGCTCTCGCCTCTATGGGCTGACCGCGCTGGCCGAACGCGGTCTGCTGGAAGCCTCCGCCCAGGAGCACCTGGAACTGCTGGACGCGCTCATCGCTCGAGATGAAGCCGCCGTGACTGCCGTGATAACTCGGCACCTCGGCCACGTACGCGGGCTATGGGCCAGCTCAGCGCACTGACTGTCGCGGCGAGAGGCGCTCGCGGCCTGCCAGAGTCTCAGGCCAGTGCTTATCAGAGATCATAGGAGTCGGCTAGCATCGTCGTGGCAGCGATCGAACGACTCTTCGTGGAGGCGAGCATGCTGGACGGCGAACCCCCGACGTCAGATGACCCGCCGATCCTGGGCGAAGGACTGCTCGAACCCGGCTGGGCGCCTGGCACGATCGACACCAGCATTCCGCACCCGGCCCGCATGTACGACTACTACCTCGGCGGCAAAGACAATTATCAGGTCGACCGGGATGCCGCCGAGGAGGTCCTGGCGATCCTGCCCGAGGGCCGCGACATGGCGCGGGCGAATCGGGCGTTCCTCGGCCGCACGGTGCGGTACCTCGCCCGCAAGGGCATAAAACAGTTCCTTGACATAGGCACTGGCATTCCGGGGCCGGACAACACGAACGACGTGGCGCACGCCGTGCAGCCGGAGGCGCGCGTCGTGTACGTCGACAACGACCCGATCGTGCTCACCCACGCCAGCGCGCTGCTGGCCCGGCACGATCCGAAGTACACCACGGTGATCCAGGCGGATCTGCGCGATCCGGAATCGATCATCGACCATCCGGAGGCGAAGGCCGTGCTCGACTTCAGCCAGCCGATCGGCGTGCTGCTGGTCGCGGTGCTGCACTTCGTCAAGCACCAAGAGAACCCGCACGCCCTGGTCGACCGGCTCAAGCAGATCATGGTGCCGGGCAGCTACCTGGTCCTTTCGCACGGCACCAACGATTTCGAGCCGGAGCGGGCGAACAGCGCGGTGGCCGGCTACAACCGGGCCAGCGCCCCGTTCGTACTACGCAACCGGCAGGAGATCACCCGGTTCTTCGACGGCCTTGAGCTGGTCGAACCGGGCGTGGTGCAGATCCCGTGGTGGCAGCCGGACGCCGAGGTCGGCCCGGACGCCGAGCAGATCTGGATCTACGGCGGGATCGGCTACAAGCCCTGACCGCTGGCGCCCCGGCCGCGCGCTGACCAAGCGGCTGTCCGGTGGTGCCTGTGCCGCTGGACGCCGGGGCGCCCTCGCGCAGGTGCGGCATACCGCCTATGATCACGCCCATGACGACGGGGAACTCCGGGAACACGCCGGCCCAGCGCATCGGCCATCGGGAGCGCGATGCCACGGTGGAACGGCTGCGTGTGGCAGCCGGCGAGGGCCAGATCACCTTCGAGGAGCTCGAGACCCGGATGGAGGCCGCGCTCGCCGCGCGCACCGCCGAGGACATCGTGGCGCTCGTGGCGGACCTGCCGATGCCGGCCGGCGGGCCGTCGAGCGTGCTGGAGCCGGCGGCGCCGGCGCATCTCGCGGTCCGGCACGGCAAAGTGGAGCGGCTCGGAGCGTGGCGGGTGCCCGAGGAGATCACGCTGGAGTTGCGGCACTCCTCCTGCGCTCTCGACCTTCGTACGCCGCCGCTGCCGGCGAACGGGGTGCGCATCACCGTCGATGCCCGGCACAGCTCGATCAAGATCCTCGTCGCGCACGGCGCGGCGGTGGAAATGGACAACATCGCGAGAGGGCACAGCGCGACGAAGGACCGTCAGGCGCGCGCGGTCTCCGCATTGAACGGCCCACCGATCGTGCTGACCGGTACGTTGCAGCACAGCAGCATCAGGATTCTGCGCCCTGGCGAGGGATTGTTCGGTCGGCTGTCGCAGCGGCGTCAACGCAGAGCGCAGCTCAGCGCCGCATCAGGGCACTCACGGGCGTTGCCGCCTGCGCTGTAAAACCGATCGGCCGCACGTATGATCCGGCGAGCTGCTGTTGAAACGGCCCGCGCACAAGGTGCCTGACAAGGTGCAGCACTGCGAACTCTTCCGAGGCAGCGTCGCCTTCTGGCCGCGCCGCGCGAATCAAGTCATGCACGAACAGACCGTGCGCCGCGCGTGAGACCTCCCCGAAGCCGTAGCCGGAACGCACCGCGACCTGGTCCAGCGTCCAAGGCTGCGGCCACCGGCTGACGAGCGAGAGCAACCGCTTCGCCTGCGGGGTCAGCGCCGCGATCGCGTCTGCTAATCCGGCGCGTACCGAATCCGATCGTGTGCGCGTTCGATCTGCGGGCGGCGCGGTCAGCGCGAATGGGTCGCGGGCGGCGATCGCGGCCAAGCGCGCCGGCGCGAGCACGAGCGACCAGGCCGCCGCGGATTCGAGCGCGAGCGGGATGCCGTCGAGCGAACGAGACAGAGCACTGATGGCTTCATAATCGCGCTGCTTGGCCTGCCAGTGCGGGCGCAACTGGCGCATGTGCCAGAGCACCAGCTGCGCGGCGGCGGTGAGCGAATCGATCGGCTCGGCACCTGGGAGGTTGCCGTGGGCTTCAGCGCTCTCGCTGGCCACGAGCGGTGAGAGCCGCAGCGTGCGTTGCCCGAGAAGTGATGAGGCTGAGACGTCGGCGGTACGCAACGTGCTGACGATGCGCAGTTTCGGGCACCGACCCAGCAAGGTGAGCTGAGCGTCCGCCCCGAGGAGCGGCTCACGCTCCGCCGCTGCGCGCGGATTGCCGCTGATCGGTCGCCCGCGACCCGGCCGTTGTCCGTCCAGCACAAGCAGGAAGGGGCGGTCGCCGATGAACGCCGCGAGGTCGTTGACGGCGTCGTCGGGATTCTCCAACAGCTCGCGCTGCCATGGCTGCGCGGCCTGATCCGATTGGATCGGGCGGGTGCCGCCTGCCGGTCGCCGTGCTGCGTCGAGCCAGAGCACTGGTATCCCGAGGCGGGAGTGCAGTGCTTGCGCGACGGCGAGCGTCAGCCGCGATTTGCCCACGCCGCTGAGTCCGACGACCGCGATGAGCCGATCCTGTCCTGCGGCGAGCAGGTCATAGAGCAGCCGGGTTTCGTCCTCGCGCCCAAACAGCGGTCCACCTGCGGCGAGCGGCGGGGCGAACGCAGTCGCGGCCTCGGCCTCGGCCGAGCGGACCACTGCGTCGGTCGAGCCCCGGCCAGCCGCGGCTTCCAGCGTCGAACGTCGTTCGTCGCTCAACCGCAGCGCGTCAGCCAGCAGCCGGACCGTGTCGCGCCGGGGCTGGCGGGCGCGGCCGGTTTCCAGGTCCCGGATCGCGCGCACGCTGACCGTGGAGAAATCAGCCAGCTGAGTCTGCGTCAGCCCGGCCCGTCTGCGGTAGTACTGAAGCAGCGCGCCGAATCGACCGGCTTCGCGCTCGGCGTCTGGCTCACCTTCGCGATCTCTCCCTGCTGCCTGCGCGGCCGGTACCGTGGTTCGCATGACCGGTTCTCCCGCCTCCCTTCTCAGCTCTCTGCGGCGCCCTGATCTGGCGCGGCACGCCGAGACTTCAATATCGCCAGGGTCGGCGGGGCGCCACAAGGCGGTCGGACGCAGCCGGTCGCTGCATTGCAGAGATCTGAGGGGTGTCCGATGACCGCGCCTGCGTTCGGACCGATGGAGCCCGCCGAGCCTGTTGCGTCCCCCGACGAAGCGTTCCCGGCGCAGTCGCAGGACCTGCCGGATGACGCCCGCGCGACGTACGCGCTCATCCTGCGTAGCGGCCCGGTCCCGGTGACCTCACAGCTGCCCGGCTTGCAACAGCTCGCGGATCTCGGGTTGCTCGAACTGTCCGAAGACGGCGAGCAGCTGCGTCCGGTCGATCCGCGCCGCGTCGAGTCGCAGCTGACCAGCGACTGGCGACGGCGCGCCTGGGAGCTGGAACTGCGCGCCGCGACGCTCGAACGCGATATCAGCGGGCTGACGGCGCAATACGTCGCGGCGAGCGGGGTGCGGCACGAGGCGATCCGGTATCTGCACGGCATGCAGGCGATCGGCGACTTCACCGAGCTGGCGGTCCGCTCGGCGCGGCTCGAGGTCAGCACCGCGCATCCGGGCGGCGGAAAGGCGGCGCAGTTCCTGGGCGCGGCGCTTCCGCTGGCGCTCGACAGGCTGACCCGCGGTGTGGCGGTGCGCAGCCTGTACCAGCATTCGGGGCGGTTCAGCGAGCCGACGAAGGAGTATGTCCGGGAGCTGACAGCGCACGGCGGTTCGGTGCGCACCTTGGAAGAGTTCTTCGAATGGATGATCATCGTGGACCGCGAGCTGGCGATCCTGCCCGCTGACGCCGAATGCAGCGCGGCGGTGGCGGTGAGCGACCCGGCGGTGGTGCGATTCCTCGTCGACGTGTTCGAGCGCAACTGGCAGCGAGCCGCCGAGTTCACGCCAGCCCACGCCGCCATCTCCTCGCGCGAGGTGGTGCCGGAGATTCATGCGCTGATCAAGCGGCTGCTCAAGGAAGGGCTGACGGACTCGGCGATCGCCAAACGGATCGGTGTCAGTGAACGTACTTACCACACGCACCTTTCCCGGATCCGGACCACTCTGGGCGCGGTCAACCGGGTACAGCTCGGCTACATGCTCGCGCGCGAGGAATTCGAGTCCGCTGCTCAGGACGCGTCGGCTGAAGGGATCTGATACATCCAGCCGCGCGGTCCCGGCTCGCGGCCGGACTGGATGTCTAGCAGCGACTGGCGGATTGCTGCGGTCACTGGACCGGGCTCGCCATCGCCGAGCGGGACGACGCCTTCCAGCGTGCCGCACGTGAAGGTCTCCGTCGTGCCCTGCCTCGAAGCTGTCCGCCACTCGTGGAGCGTTGCGCGCTGCTGGCGGACGATGTAGCCGAGTCGCGAGGCCAGCGTGAGAACCGACTCGGCCATGACGCCGGGCGAAGCGCAGTCGTCTGGCGCAAGCAGGGTGACCTCGGCACGTGGCCGGGTCGCGCGCACGACGAAGCGGTTAGGCCCGTCAGGCTGATCGGTCGAGCTGCGCTCTGCCGCGCGGCTGGCGCTCTGTGCGGTCAGCACGAAACCGTAGTGCTGGGACGAGCCCTGCCCAAGCGACAAATCCGCGGCGAACATCTCAGAACGCAGACAAAGGCTTGATCCCGCTGCTTCGTCGAGCGAGCCGGCCTCCGCTTCGACAAGCTCGTCGACTGCCGATACGAACAGGTCGTCCGGCAGCGCGGGCATCGCCAGCCGGCGCGCGGATGCGCGAAACCGCCGGGCGTGCTCCCAAGGCCGGAAAGCGGCGATCGTGCCGTCCATGCGGCGACACACCTTCAGGACTTCGATCACCAGCTGATCGTTGTGATGGCCTGCCGCGCCGGGGTGCGCAGTGAGCTGCTCGATCGGAAGCAGTTGTGGCTTATGCCAACCCGCCGCAGGCGAGTAGTCCATGGTGAATGCGCGCGCAGTGACTTCGAGTTCGTAATCGTGTTCGGTCGGCATGCTCACCGGCGACGGCCCAATTGACGAAGCGCTCATGCGTGAGTCAGCCCTCGCAGCAGTGCGGCGCGGTCGACCTTTCCGTCCGCGCCGGTCGGAATCGCCTCAAGCCGCACGAACCGGCGCGGCACCATGAACGACGGGATCCGCTTGCGCAGCCAGGTCTTCATCGCGGCGTGGTCGAATGGCGCGCCGGTGTAGCACGCGACGAGTTCGTGCTCTGCGTTTCTGCCGCGAACCGCGATGACCGCCGCATCGGCGACGAGGGCGTGCCGGCGCAGCAGCGCCTCGATCTCGCCCGGTTCCACGCGCTGGCCGCGCAGCCTGAGCTGGTCGTCGATCCGGCCGAGGTGAATCAACTCGCCACCTACCCGCCGCACGCGGTCACCGGTGCGGAAGTAGGTTCGCGCGCCGACGCTCGTGAAGCGCCGCAGGTCGTCGGCCGGATTGAGGTAGCCGTCGAATTGCCACGGTCCGCGGACGCACAGCTCTCCTTCCACCGCCTCGAGTCCGTCGTCGCCAAGAACCACATGATCGACGCCGTCCCAGAACCGGCCGACCGGCACCGTGCCATCCGGCGTCTCAGGCCACTGATCACGGTCTGCCGGGAGGCGGTACGCCGCGCACGCGGCCATCAGTTCCATCGGCCCGTACACGTTCTCGATCACGGTTCCCGGAGCGACCGCACGCCACAGCTGCGCCTGCCGGTACGTCAACCGCTCGCCAAAGAACACGCTGTAACGCAGCCCCTTGACCATCCCGAGCGGTAGCTTGTCGAGCGTCGTTCCCGCCGTGATCAGCGCCGGGCCGGCGAAGAGGTGCGAGATCCCGCCGGTGATCAGATGGTCGGCGGGCACGAGCAATTCGGACCGCTGCGGCGCCACGAGCGTCGCGCCCGCCGCCCAAGTGACGAAGAGTTCGTAGATGGACGCGTCGATGCTCAGGTCGAAGGTGTGCGAGACGCGCGCTTCCGGCTCTACCTCGAAGCGTTCGACGAAGTCCGCGATGAGCGGCGTGATCTGGCGGTGCCGGATCGCAACGCCCTTGGGGCGTCCGGACGCACTCGACGCGTACAAGATGCACGCGGCATCGTCTGGCCCGGCAGTGGTCTGATACGACGCCCAATCCGGAGCCGTCTTCGGCATATCGGCAAGCGCTGGTCGAGCTCGCACGGCGGCGTCGGCTAGCGCGAGCAGCGTGAAACGCGCCTCCTCGCGCCCGCGTTCCCAGTGCAGAACGGCGGTGTCGTCCGCGAGGACGACGTCGACGCGGGCGAGCGAGCACAAGGCCTTGTTGCGCAACTCCGGATGCGCCGGGTTGAGCGGTACCACGGTCGCGCCGAGCCGCAGCGCTGCGAGGTAACCGACGAAGGAGAGCAGGCTACGCGACGCCAACAGCCCAACGCGCTCCGGACGCGAACCGCGGGCGATCAGCATGCGTTCGGCGAGCCACCGCGAGTACTGATCCAGCTGCCGGTAGCTGTACGCCTCGTCCCGCAGCTCTAGCGCCCTGGCGTACGGCGCACGCCGCACTGACCGCTCGAAGCAGTCGAACAGCGTCGGCGCGGTCTGGTCAAAATCAGCTGACATCAAGAACCTCCGAAGCGCTTGGTACCGCGAGTACGCGCCGCAGTTGTGTGGCGACCTCACTCACGCGGGTCAGCAGGAAGTCATCCGAGCCGGCGAAGGAGCGGAACGTCGTCGTCGCGTCCGTGACCTCACACCAGCCGAGCATTCGCTGTCCCGCTGGCGCGGACAGATCTTCCGCGCCCGCCCAGACGTGCAGCGGCGCGGCGATCGGCATCGTTTGCGGCGAGCCCGGAGA
>NZ_DATNGK010000065.1:0-5399 GCF_035605935.1 Actinocrinis sp.
TCCCGGCACCGTTCGGGCCGATCAGCGCGTGGATCGTTCCGCGCGTCACCGCCAGGCTCACCTCGTTGACGGCGACGAAGCCCTTGAACTCCTTCGTAAGCCCGCGCGTTTCGAGTATCGTGTCGTTTGCCATCGCACGTCGGACGTTGCGCATCGGGCGCCGATCCGGTCTCCTTCGGTCAGGCGCGGATTATCCGGATGGGCGCGCCGATTGGCAATGCAAATCGCCGCGCCGTGGCACGCCGGGTTCGTCCGCTCGTGCCCGCGCGCGCCAGCGCTACCGGCTCGAGCGCCAGTTCGCCGGACGCTTCTCGAGGAACGCGTCGATACCCTCGCCTGCGTCAGGGTCAGCGAGATTGCGAGTCATCGCCCCGGACGTCACTGCATACGCGTCGCCGAGCGTGCAGTCGACCTGCGCGTAGAACGCCCGCTTGCCGAGGGCGATCACCGAGGCGCTCCGCGCCACGATCCGGTCGGTGAGCGCCCGGACGGCATCGTCGAGCTCGGTGGCCGCAACCACGCGATTGACGAGTCCCCAGTCGCGCGCGGTCGCCGCATCGATCGGATCGCCCGTCAGCAGCAGCTCCATGACGCGCTTGCGGGCCACGTTGCGCACGACGCCGACTGCCGGTGTCGAGCAGAATACGCCGACGTTGACGCCCGGTAGCGCGAAGCGGGCGGTGGCAGCCGCCACGGCAAGATCGCACATCGACACGAGCTGGCAGCCGGCAGCCGTCGCGATGCCGTGCACCCGGGCGATCACGGGCTGGGGGATCCTGTTCAGAGTGATCATCAGGTGGTTGCACTCGGCGAACAGGGTGTTCTGCCAGACCGGATCGTCCGTGTGTGCGCGCATCTCGGCCATGTCGTGCCCCGCGCAGAATCCGCGGCCCTCCGCCGCGAGGACGACCACGCGCGCCGTGCCGTCCTCGGCCAGCGCGTCGAGCTCCGCCTGCAGCGCGGCGATCATGTCGCGCGACAGCGGGTTGTAGCGGTCGCCGCGGGTGAGGGTGAGCCGGACGATCCCGTCCGCGACGTCCCGCCGGACCGAGGCCCGTCCCTGCCCGACCTCGCTCGTCGTCCCGGGCGTTCGTACGGTCTCGACCATGACGTGCTCCCTCCTCGATCGCCTGCTCGATCGGCCTACTCGATCGCTGCCGTCGAGCGGGAACGTTGGCGCAGGACATGCTTCTGGATCTTGCCTGTCGAGGTTTTCGGAATCTCGGTGAAGACCACCGTGCGCGGCACCTTGAAGCCCGGCAGCAGTCGCCGGCAGTGCTCGATCAGCTCGGCCTCCGATACCGACGCTCCCGGCTGCAACTCCACGTAGGCGCACGGCGTCTCGCCCCACTTCTCGTCGGGCTGCGCGACGACTCCCACGAAGGCGACCGCGGGGTGGCGGTCGAGCGCCTCCTCGACCTCCACCGACGAGATGTTCTCGCCGCCGGAGATGATGACGTCCTTGGCCCGATCCTTGATCTTCACGTAGCCGTCCGGTTCCCGCACCGCCAGGTCTCCGGAGTGGAACCAGCCGCCGGCGAAGGCCCTCTCCGTGGCCGAAGGGTTCTTGAAGTACCCCATCATCGTGATGTTGCCGCGGAAGACGATCTCGCCGACTGTCTCGCCGTCCGCGGGCACCTCGTCGCCGCTCTCGTGGTCGATAACGGTGACCCTGTCCTCGAGCAGGTAGCGGACGCCCTGGCGCCCGTTGCGCCGCGCGCGGGTCGGGCCGTCCAGGTCCGCCCAGGCGGCGTGCTTGGCGCACACGGTGGCAGGCCCGTAGACCTCGGTCAGCCCGTAGACGTGGGTGAGATCGATCCCGAGCCGTTCGGCGCCCTCGAAGGTGCGCGCCGGCGGTGGCGCGGCCGCGATCATCGCATGGAGCTCGTGGTCGAGCGTCGCCCGCAGTTCGGGCGGGGCGTCGATGAGCAGGTTGTGGACGATCGGGGCGCCGCAGTAGTGGGTGACCCGGTGCTCGGCGATCAGCCGGTAGATCGCCGCGGCCTCCACCGCCCGCAGGCAGACGTTCGTTCCGGCGTTCGCCGCCATCGTCCAGGGGAAGCACCAACCGTTGCAGTGGAACATCGGCAGCGTCCACAGGTACACGCTGTGCCTCGGCATGTCCCAGGTGAGGATGTTCCCCACGGCGTTGAGGTGAGCGCCGCGGTGGTGCACGACGACGCCTTTCGGGTCGCCCGTGGTGCCCGAGGTGTAGTTCAGGGAGATGGCCTGCCACTCGTCGGCAGGCTCGTCCCGGTCGTACCGGGGGTCCGCGGAGGCAAGCAGGGACTCGTACTCCTCGGTGCCGATCGGCTCGCCCGGGCCGGTGTACTCGGAGTCGTCGACGTCCACCACTGTCGGAGGCCGGTCCAGTGCAGCCACGGCCCTGGCCGCGAGGCTGCTGAAGGCGCGGTCGACGAGCAGGACCTTCGCCTCGCAGTGTTCGAGGATGAACGTGATGCCGGCGGCGTCGAGGCGGGTGTTGAGCGGCACGAGGACGGCCCCGGTCATAGGGATCCCGAAGTGGGCCTCGATCATCTCGGGGGTGTTCGCGAGCAGGACCGCCACGGTGTCGCCCCGTCCGATGCCCCGGGCGGCGAGCGCGGACGCCAGCCGGCGGCACCGGTCCCGGGTCGCCCTCCAGCTGTACCGACGCGCCCCGTGCACGACGGCGAGGTGCTCGGGATACACGTCTGCGCTCCAGTCGAGGAACACCAGCGGTGTCAGCGCAGCGAAGTTCGCCGTCCGGCGTCCCAGCCCGACCTCGAAATCCTCGACTGCCACGGGTCCTCCAGGGCGTGGGCGACCGGTCCACCGAATCTAGCCGCCGCGGCCCGACGCCGGGAGGTTTCGGCAGCTGGACCGGCTCTCCGCCGAGGAGGCTCGATCGCTATTGGCGTCGTGCGGTCCCGGGCAGAACATCTAGGCGATGCCGTTGCTGGTCAGCGCGCCGACGGCGACCAGATTGGCACGATGTAGCCAGGTGTCCTCGAGAGCAAAGCCGCCGCCGCGGGTAACGGCGCCGCGGAGCGGAATGGCCCAGAGATGCTCGATCAGTGCCACCACAGCGCAAGCGTCCGCCGGAATGGCGTCCGAAATCGCCCACGCCTCGCCGGCATCTAAGCCGTAGGCGCAATCCGCCGTGCCGGCGTCGGCTCCCACCTTGAGGCCCTCGCAATGGGAGTCGAACCCGATGAGCGCACCGAGGATCTCGCCGAACTCCGGCCACTCCCCGCCCCCGGCGTCGAGGACGTCCACCGTCGTGAGGCAACCATCCTCGTCCTTGCTGACGAAGATGGCGTCGAGGAGGCGAATCAACTCGCCGCTGCGAAGCCGCCGCAGTTCGGGGAGGATCCGACCGGCGAACTCGTCGCCAGCGAAGCCGACGACAACGATCTGTACCGGTCCGCGCTCGGTCACGGATCCTCCTTGGCAGCCCAGCCGCGCCGGATTCCGATCTTTCCCCGCCGCCCTGAGCTCGTCCCACGGCGTGCTACCCCTGTCCGGCCGAATGTCCTGCTGTTGCTCAGGGAGCTGATCGGCTCGGGCCTGAGGGCCCAGACCGCCCACGATGGCGGCGCGGAGCAGCCGCCTTTGCTGGCCGGCCAGTAGCACCGTCGCCGTCATGGCCATAGGGTCGTTGGTGCCCGGCGTCACGTCACCATCCCGACCGGATGAGCCACGTGTGCCGGCTCGGGTACGAGTGCATCCGCCGACACCGAGACCGGGCCGCCGGCGGGCTCTAGTCGCTCCCGCCGGGCGGTGGGTCGGACGTGCGCTTGTCGTCAGTCGGCAGCGGCCGGTGCCGCCTCGTGCTGTTTGAAATCGCCGGCTACCGGGCTGAGAAGGTAAGATCTAGCCGGCTGCCCCAGATCCCGGCGGTGCACACCTCATCGCGTCGATGCAGGGTGGATTCATGACCGGGAGCAGCGTCGGGAAGCTTGCGGTAGCCCAGAGTGCGCCCAAGATCCAGGCGCCGATTCTTCGAGACGGTCTGGTTGCCCGCACCAGGCTCCTCAGACATCTCGCCGCAACCCCGGACGACGTTCCGCTCGTGCTGCTGGCGGCGCCCGCCGGGTACGGGAAGACGACTGTGTTGGGCCAGTGGTCGGCTACAGATGCCCGGGACTTCACCTGGGTGACGGTCGAGGAGGCGGACAAGGATCCGGTTCGGCTCGCCGGGCGCATTGCCCGCGCACTGCACCGAATCGAGCCGCTGGACCCAGCGGTCTTCCGGGCGCTGGCGGACGGGGACGGATCACGACATCTTGTTGCGCTGCCCCACCTGCTGGCCTCATTGCGGAGCTGGGCGCGACCGGGAGTACTGGTGCTCGACGACGCCCACGAGCTGCAGACCGTAGGGGCGGTGAACTTCGTCCGCGCGCTCGCCGCCGGCCTTCCGCCGGGGTTCCGCATCGCGGCCGGATCTCGGCTCGTGCTTGCCTTCGGCCGCCTGCGCAGCGAAGGCCGGTACGTCGAGTTCGGCCCTGACCACCTGAAGTTCACCGAGGACGAGGCACGAGTCGTTCTCCTGGCGGCAGGTGTCGACTGCTCCGACCACGCGCTGAGAGCGCTGGTCCGGCGCACCGAGGGATGGCCAGCAGGGGTCTACCTCGCCGCGTTGGCCACCCGGGCCGCATCGGACGCGGCCGAGACAGCGGGCGGGATCGCCGGTGATGACCCGTTCATCGTGGACTACGTTCGCGACGAACTGCTCGCCCGAGAGTCTTCGGCAACCGTTCGGTTCCTGCTACGCACCGCCGCGCTCGGACACATGTGCGGTGCGCTCTGCGACCACGTGCTGGGCGGCAGCGGCTCCGCCAGCCGGCTCGCCGACGCCGCCCGCCGCAACCTGTTCGTCGTGCCGCTGGACCGGCACGGCGAGTGGTACCGCTATCACCGCCTGATAGCCGAGATGCTTCTCTCAGAGCTCCGGCGGCGCGAACCCGGCGAGGAGCTGCGGGTGCACCGGCGCGCGGCCGCATGGTACGTGGAGCGAGGCCTGCCCGAGGAGGCCATCGCGCATGCCGTCGCCGGCCAGGACACCATGACCGCGGCCACGCTGGTCAACCGGCATGCAGGCAAGTTCTGCGCCGAAGGGCGACTCCGCACGGTCTGCGGCTGGTTGGATGCGCTGGACTCCGCCGGGCTCGCCGACTACCCGCCGCTGGCGATCACCGCGGCCTGGATCTTCGCCTTCTCCGGAGACCCGCTGCGCGCTCAGCAGTGCCTCTACGTGGCGGAGCGCGGATCTTTCGAGGGCCCGCTGCCCGACGGCAGCATCTCGCTCACCTCCGCCATCGCGGTCCTGCGTGCGGTCATGGGAGGGCTGGGAGTCGACCGGATGCTCCTGGACGCGACCGCGGCCGTGGACCTCGAGCAACCGGGCAGCCCTTGGC
>NZ_DATNGK010000066.1:0-26003 GCF_035605935.1 Actinocrinis sp.
CGCCTTGCGCAGCCACTGCAAGCCGAAGATCAGCAGCAGCGCCCCCACGATGAGCCGCAACGCGCCGAGCGGAATCGCGGTGAGCGCCGGACCGAGCGCGGCGACGATGGCGGCCAGCACGATCAGCGCACTGATCACGCCTTGTCCCGCCGAACGCCAGCCGCGCGCGGTGCCTGCGGCCAGCACGATCGTGAGCGCCTCGACCGCCTCGACCGCACAGGCCAGGAACACGGCGGCGAAAAGCGCGCCCCCGGTACCGGTCATCGATCCTCCTCGCGGCTGTCCAGCTACCTGGTTTTCCGAGGCATCGTAACAGTTGTTAGTTGCATCCAATAACGTCGCGGACATTGGAGGGCGAAGCGGTCCGGTACACTGGCAGTCCGGCGGAGGGGCTCGCCGTCAACCGCCGCAGCTCGCGCGCTGTGGCCAACGGTCCCTACTCGTAGAGGTAATCCGAGTAGGAGAGGTGTACCCGATGGCACACAAGCCGCAACCCGACGCCGAGGCCGCGATCGACGGCAACCATCATTTGCCGATCGACCCGGACATCCGGATCGAGCCGGCTGAGAAGACCCACGCGCACACCCCCGAGCGCCACAGGCACGAGCGCGTGCTGGCAGCAATCGCGATCGGCGGCTTCCTCGGCGGCCTGGCCCGCTACGAGATCGGCCTGACCTTTCCGACCGGACACGGCACCTTCCCGGCGACCACCTTCGCCATCAACGTCGCGGGCTCATTCATCCTGGCGCTGCTCACCGTGTTCGTGCTCGAGATCCTGCCGCCGACGCGGTACGTGCGCCCCCTGCTCGGGGTCGGCTTCTGCGGCGCGCTGACCACCTTCTCGACCTGGATGCTCGACGCCGACCGGCTGCTCGGAGCGCACCACTACGGCGCGGCCATGGGCGACCTGCTCGGCTCGCTCGCCGCCGGGCTCGGCGCGACCAGCCTCGGCCTCACGGTCGGACGCGCGATCGTTGCGCATCGAGAGCGCAAGCGTGAACGCGCCGCGGAACGTGAGCCGGCGCTGGTCCGAGGCGGTGCCTGATGCTGGCCGTCGCGGTAGGGCTCGCCGCCGCGTTCGGCGCCGTGCTGCGTTACCTGATCGACCAAGCCGTATCGCGCCGCCGCAGTGGAACATTCCCGGCGGGGACCTGGCTGATCAACATCAGCGGCTCGCTGCTGCTCGGTCTGCTGGCGGGCCTGGCCACGCGGCACGGGCTGTCCGCGCGCGCGGTCGCGATCGTCGGCACCGGCGTTTGCGGCGGATACACCACCTTCTCCACCTTCAGCTTCGAGAGCGTGCGGCTGATGGAGGAGGGCGCCGGTCTGGGCGCGCTGGCGAATCTGGCCGGAAGTGTGGCCGCCGGGCTCGCCGCCGCGGCAGTCGGCCTGGGGCTGGGTCTGCTGTGACGGGCTCTCGCTGACAATCACTTGACGCAAAGCCGCTGTTCATCAAGCCCGGAACGCCGCCCGCTGTCAGTGCAGAGCGCTAGGATTTCGTGCCGTGGCTGACTCCTTCGTGCACCTCCACGTACATACCGAGTACTCGATGCTCGACGGAGCCGCCCGGCTCAAGGACATGTTCAAACGGGCCGTCGAGCTGGAGATGCCCGCGGTCGCCATGACCGACCACGGCAACCTGCACGGCGCGCACGACTTCTTCAAGCAGGCGAACGCCGCCGGGGTAAAGCCGATCCTGGGCATTGAGGCGTATGTCGCGCCCGAGGCCAGGCACACCGCCAAGCCGGTGCTGTGGGGCCAGCCCAGCCAGAAGTCCGACGACGTTTCGGCTTCGGGCTCTTATACCCATATGACGATTTGGGCGGCCAACGCGCGCGGCCTGGCGAATCTGACCAAGCTCTCCTCCCGCTCCTACACCGAGGGCTTCTACCGCAAGTGGCCGCGCATGGACCGCGAGCTGCTCGAGGAGCACCACGAGGGTCTGATGGCCACCACCGGCTGCCCGTCCGGCGAGGTGCAGACCCGGCTGCGGCTCGGCCAGTACGAAAAGGCGCGCGACGCCGCCGCCAAGTACCAGGAGATCTTCGGCCGGGACAACTACTACCTGGAGCTGATGGCGCACGGGCTCGACATCGAGGCCCGAGTGCGTGAGGACCTGCTGCGCATCGGCCGGGAGCTCAACATCCCGCCGGTCGTCACCAACGACTCGCACTACACCTTCAAGGAGGAGTCGGTCTCGCACGACGTGCTGCTGTGCATCCAGACCGCCGCCAACATCGACGACCCGAACCGGTTCCGCTTCGGCGGCGACGGCTACTACCTCAAGAGCGCGGACGAGATGCGCGCCGTCGAGGATAACGAGACCTGGCTCGAAGGCTGCCGCAACACCCTGCTGATCGCCGAGAAGGTGGACACCGCGGGGATGTTCACCTTCAAGAACCTGATGCCGCGGCTGCCCCCGCCGGACGGGCTGACCGAGGACGAGTGGTTCCGCAAGCTCGCCTACGAAGGCATGGACCGGCGCTTCCCGGGCGGCTATCCGGACCCGGAGATGTACCGGCAGCGGCTCGACTACGAGCTCGGCATCATCACCCAGATGGGGTTCCCCAGCTACTTCATCGTGGTCGCGGACTTCATCAACTGGGCCAAGGACAACGGCATCCCGGTCGGCCCAGGCCGCGGCTCGGCGGCCGGCTCGCTGGTCGCCTACGCGCTCGGCATCACCGACCTCGACCCGATCCCGTACAACCTGCTGTTCGAGCGGTTCCTCAACCCCGACCGCGTCTCGATGCCCGACATCGACGTCGACTTCGACGACCGCCGCCGCGCCGACGTGATCCGCTACGTCACCGAGAAGTACGGCGACGACAAGGTCGCCCAGATCGCCACCTTCGGCACCATCAAGGCCAAGGCGGCCGTGAAGGACTCCTCGCGGGTCCTCGGCTACCCCTTCGCGATGGGCGACCGGATCACCAAGGCGATGCCGCCGGCGGTGATGGGTAAGGACATCCCGCTCTCCGGGATCTTCAACCCGGAGCACCCGCGCTACGCCGAGGCCGGCGAGTTCCGCTCGCTCTATGAGTCCGACGCCGACGTGCGCAAGGTCGTCGACACCGCAAAGGGCATCGAGGGCCTGATCCGGCAGCCCGGCGTACACGCGGCCGGCGTGATCATCTCCGCCGAGCCGATCACCGACTACGTGCCGGTGATGATGCGGCCTGCCGACGGTGTGATCATCACGCAGTTCGACTATCCGACCTGCGAATCGCTCGGCCTGATCAAGATGGACTTCCTCGGGCTGCGCAACCTGACCATCGTCGACGACGCCGTGCGCAACATCGAGCAGAGCACCGGCACCAAGATCGACCTGCTCAAGATCCCGCTGGACGACAAGCCCACCTACGAGCTGATGAGCCGTGGCGACACGCTCGGGGTGTTCCAGCTCGACGGTGGCCCGCTGCGCGCGCTGCTGCGCAGCCTGCGGCCGGACAACTTCGAAGACGTCTCCGCCGTCATCGCGCTGTACCGGCCCGGCCCGATGGGCGCGAACTCGCACAACAACTACGCCGACCGCAAGAACGGCCGCCAGCCGGTCACGCCGATCCACCCGGAGCTGGCCGAGCCGTTGCGCGAAGTGCTCGACGTCTCCTACGGCCTGATCATCTATCAAGAGCAGGTCATGGCCGCCGCGCAGGTGCTGGCCGGGTACACGCTCGGACAAGCCGACCTGCTGCGCCGGGCCATGGGCAAGAAGAAGAAAGAAGTCCTGGACAAGGAGTTCGTGCCCTTCTCCGAGGGCATGCGCGCCAACGGCTACTCGGACGTGGCCATCAAGACCATCTGGGACATCCTGGTCCCGTTCGCCGACTACGCGTTCAACAAGGCGCACTCGGCGGGATACGGCCTCGTCGCGTACTGGACCGCGTACCTGAAGGCCAACTACCCGGCCGAATACATGGCCGCGCTGCTCAGCAGCGTCAAGGACGACAAGGACAAGTCCGCGATCTACCTCGGCGAGTGCCGCCGCATGGGAATCAAGGTCCTGCCCCCGGACGTGAACGAGTCCGACGCCGACTTCACCCCGCGCGGCCAGGAGATCCGGTTCGGGCTTTCCGCGATCCGCAACGTCGGCGCCAACGTGGTCGAGTCGATCCGGGCCTCGCGCCGCGGCAAGGGCCGGTTCACCTCCTTCCAGGACTTCCTGAACAAGGTGGACGCGGTGGTCTGCAACAAGCGCACCATCGAGTCGCTGATCAAGGCCGGCGCCTTCGACTCGCTCGGCCACGCCCGCCGCGGCCTGCTCGAACAGCACGAGCGCGCGGTGGACAGCGTGGTCGAGGTGAAGAAGCAGGAGGCCATAGGGCAGGACTCGCTGTTCGGCGCGCTGCTCGGCGAGGACGAGAAGTCGGCGACCCCGGGCCTTGAGCTGGAGTTCTCCACCACCGAATGGGATAAGGGCATCCTGCTCGGCTACGAGCGGGAGATGCTGGGCCTGTACGTCTCCGACCATCCGCTCTCCGGCCTCGAAGGCCTGCTGGCGGCGAAGTCGGACGCCTCGGTCGCCACGCTCAACGCCGAGGCGCAGATGTACCCGGACGGCGCGACCGCGACCATCGGCGGGATCATCAGCGGCCTGCAACGCAAGATGACCAAGCAGGGCAACCAGTGGGCCATCGCGACGATCGAGGACTTGGAGGGCTCGATCGACGTGATGTTCTTCCCGAACAGCTACCAGCTCTACGCGACCGCGCTGACCGAGGACGCGGTGGTGCTGGTCAAGGGCAAGGTCGAGCGGCGTGAGGACGTGCCGCGGCTGATGGCGCTCGAGCTGAACGTGCCGGATCTGGCGCAGGCGGAGGCCAACCAGCCGCTGGTGCTGCACGTGCACGACTCGAAGATCACCCCGGCCTCGGCGCCCCGGCTGCGCGAGGTGCTGGCGAGCCATCCGGGCATGACCGAGGTCAGGGTGCGGATGCGCGGGCGGACTTCCACCACGGTGCTGAAGGTCGGCGACCATCTGCGGGTGACCCCGTCCCCAGCGCTGATGGGCGACCTCAAGGCCCTACTCGGACCTTCTTGCCTGGGGTGACGCGGATAAGGACGTTGTGCCTCGCTTAGCCGGGCAAAACGCTCGGGTGTGTCGAGCGTCATGCGTTCCGGTCAGTGCAGCGTCTCGCCGCGCGCCAGCATCTCCACGAACTTCTCGATGCGTGCGGCACGGGTCTGCGGCCGCTTGGCGTCGTGGATGCGGTACAGCACGGCGTATCGGTTCGCGCCGGTCAGCGTCGCGAAAAACTCGGCCGCCTTCGGGTTCGAGTCAAAGGCGGCCTGAAGGTCCGGCGGCACCTCGGCCACGGACTGCCGCTCGTACGCGCGCTCCCAGCGGCCGTCCGCCTTCGCCGCCTCGATCTCCCGCAGGCCGGCCGGCTGCATCCGGCCCGACTCGATCAAACCGAGTACCTTCTCGGTGTTCACCTTCGACCAGCGGCTGCGTGCCCGGCGCGGCGTGAAGCCCTGCAGGAACCAGGTCTCGTCGAAAGAGCGCTTCTGCCCGTCGATCCAGCCGAAGCACAGCGCCTCCTCCAGGGCCTCGGCATAGGTGACCGTGGGGATGCCGCTATCCTTCTTCGCGATCTTCAGCCATACCCCGTCAGGCGTGTCGGCATGGTGCTCGGCCAGCCACGATGCCCAAAGCTGCGCCGAGGCGAAGGACAGGATGAGTCGCTCCATGCGCCAATCTCAGCACCTAGCGCCGACAGGTGGGTCCGCACGGTCAGTCAATACAGTCCGCTTACGCCGCCGGACCCCCGCGCGACAAGCTCAGGTTGCCGTGAAAAGCTGGCCCCGATGAGCACTGAGACGCCGTGGCCGACCCCCCTGCCGTCGCCACACTCCGACGAGGATTCGCAGCTGCCGTTCCTGCGCCGGCCCGAGGCGCGCGTCGACGCGGCCGCCTTTGCCGTGATCGCCGGGGCGAGCGTGGCGCTGTCCTTCGGCGTTGGGGCGCTGTGGCGTGCCCTTACCCCGGCCGTGCAGGGCGTGGTGAATCAGGGCGGCGTCTACTACGCGGCCCCGGAAGGCGAGACCTTCGTCGCGCGGGACGGCTGGTTCGCCCTGTTCGCCTGTATCGCGGCGATCTTGCTCGCGCTCTTCGCCTTCCTGCGCTACCGCCGCGGCGGCAGCGTCGGCGCGGCCATCGCGCTGGCCGCAGGCGGCATCGGGGGCGGGTATCTGGCCGCGTGGTTCGGCGCGATGATCGGACCGGGCGGGGGTTCGATACTTCAGGCCGCGCACGGCGTGGCCAACGGTGCGACCTTCGATCTGCCGATGTCGATCCGGGCGATAGGTGTGATCTGGCTGTGGCCGGCTGTGGCAGCCGGATTGTTCTTCTTCCTGATCCTGCTGTTCGGCCCCTCGGATCCGGAGCCTGAGCAGCAGCTCTACCCGATCTGGGGAACGGAGCTGAACGGCGCGGCGCCGCACGCTTTCCCGCTGCCGTTCAACGCCGCTCCTGCAGGGCACAGCGACGTCGGACGCAGCGAAATTGGACACGGCGACATCGGGCACAGCAACAACGGAGTCGTGCCGGGCAGTCAGACGCCTGCCGCGCCGGACGAGCCGTCAGGCGGACCGAACCCCGCACAGCCCGATCAGCGACCTGACTGAATCTGCCGCGTCGCCTGCCATTCGTCGAGCAGGGCCGGCACCCGGCTGCGCACGAAGGCGAAGAAGTCCCGCATCTCGCTGACCCGCTCGCCCACCAGGCTCTGCGGGCCGCCGACCGAGCCGAGCACCTCGTCGGCCGCCGAGATGATCAGGTCGTAGAACTGCACCGCGGTGGTGGTGCCGGCGTACCAGGTGTGATCGCGCAGCCGGTAGAGATCGCGACGCGAGCCCGGAACCGGCTCACGCACGACGAATCCGAGCTGTCCCAGGTAGCGCACCGCGCCGGAGATCGCGGCCGCGCTCGCGTCCAGCCGCTCGGCGAGTTCGGTCGCGGTCAGCCCCGGTGCCTCCGCGGTCATCAGCGCGAACAGCACTCGCGCGGCCATCCGTGGAAAGCCCCAGTCGGTGAACAGCAGCGCCAGCCGCTCGACAAAGCCGCGCACCGCCTCCTCGTCCCGCGTCGTCACTGCCACGATCGCATTTTATACGCTTCAGAGATTTCACAAAGTAGTGAAACAAGTGTAGCTTGCGGCGTGGAGACCACGGCCAGGAAAGCGGGGCGACGGTGATGCGGGAAACCGGGGCGATCGAGATCGCCGGGCTGCGCAAGGACTTCGGGCGCACGCGCGCCCTCGACGGCTTGGATCTGCGGGTGGAGCGGGGCGAGGTGCACGGCTTCCTCGGTCCGAACGGCGCCGGCAAGTCCACCACCATCCGCGTGCTGCTCGGCCTCTTGCGCGCGAACGCCGGCGAGGTACGCCTGCTCGGCGCAGACCCCTGGCGTGACGCGGTGTCCCTGCACCGGCGCCTCGCATACGTGCCCGGCGACGTCACGCTCTGGCCGAACCTGACCGGGGGAGAGGCGATCGACCTGCTTGGCGAGTTACGCGGCGGATTCTGCGCCAAACGCCGCGACGAACTTATCGAGCGCTTCGAGCTGGACCCGCGCAAGAAGGGCCGCGCCTACTCCAAAGGCAACCGGCAGAAGGTCGCCCTGATCGCGGCCTTCGCCGGCGAGCCGGAGCTGCTCATCCTCGACGAGCCGACCTCCGGCCTCGATCCGCTGATGGAGGCGGTGTTCCGGCAATGCGTCGCCGAGGCCCGCGGGCGTGCGGCGACCATCCTGCTCTCCAGCCACATCCTGTCCGAGGTGGAAGAGCTCTGCGATCGAGTCTCGATCATCCGCTCCGGGCGGACCGTGGACACCGGCAGCCTCGCCGAGCTGCGGCACCTCTCCCGGACCACGATCGTGGCCGAGCTGGCTCATCCGCAGTGCGCCAGCCTTGCCGCGCGGCTCGCCGGTGCGCCCGGCGTGCACGAGTTCGCGCTCGAGGGCTCGACGCTGCGCTGCCAAGCCGATGCGGCCGCGCTGGAGACGGTACTGCGCGCGCTGGCCGAGGCGGGAGTGCATGCCCTGACAAGCCGTCCGCCGACTCTGGAAGAGCTCTTCATCAAGTACTACTCGGCCCAGCAGACGCAGCGTCAGGACGACCCGGCGGCGGTCCGATGAGCGACTACGCGCTCGCGAACGCGGCCGCCCGCCCGCGGGCCAGGCAAGCAAGCCCGTTCGCCGGGACTCGCGTCCTGCTTCGACTCGCCGCCCGCCGCGACCGGATCATGCTGCCGGTTTGGGTCTACGCGCTGATCGCGTCCTCGGCCTCGACCGCGTACAGCTTCAAAGGCCTCTACGCCACCGAGGCCTCGCGTGAGCAGTTCGCCGCGACCATCAACGCGACGCCATCCACGATCGCGATTTACGGCCGGGTCAGCTCCACCTCACTGGGCGGAATCACCGCGTGGCGCATCGCGGTCCTCGCGGCCACGCTCGCCGGGGTCATGTCGATCCTGCTGGTGGTGCGGCACACCCGGGCCGAGGAGCAGACCGGGCGCCAGGAGTTGCTCGGCGCGACCGCGACCGGCCATCGCGCGCCGCTCGCCGCTGCGCTCAGCGTCGCTCTCGTCGCGAACCTCGGCGTCGCGCTGGGCACCAGCGTCGCACTGCCCTTCCTCGGCTGTTCGTTCCGCGGTGCCTTCGCGCTCGGCCTGGCCATCGCCTGCTGCGCCTGCTTCTTCGCCGGGCTGGCGGCCGTCACCGCGCAGATCTGCGAGAGTTCACGCGCTGCCAACGGCGTGGCTTGCGCGGCGCTCGGCGTTTCCTTCCTGGCCAGAGCCGCCGCCGATGCGAGCGGTTATGGCTGGCTGATGTGGTGCACGCCGCTCGGCTGGGTCGAGCGCGTCGATGCCTACGGCGCGGAGCGTTGGTGGGTCCTCGTGCTGCCGCTGGTGTGCGGCCTGGCACTCGCGTACGCGGCGTTTCGGCTCGCGGCGGGCCGGGATCTCGGCGCCGGACTGCTGGCCACCCGCACCGGGGCCGCGCACGCCGGCCCTGATCTGCGCGGCCCGTTCGGCCTGGCCTGGCGGCTGCACCGTGGCGCACTGCTCGGCTGGTCGACCGGATTCCTCCTCGGCGGCCTGGTGATCGGCTACATCGCCAACGACATCGGCGGCGTGCTGACCTCCAGCGCGAAACTGGTGCAGATCATCAACGAGATGGGCGGGCAGCAAGGGCTCGTTGATGCCTACCTGGCCACCTGTCTGGGAATCTTCGGTCTGATCGCGGCCGTCTACGCGGTGCAGACCACGCTGCGGGCGCGCGGCGAGGAAAGCGCCGGGCGCGCGGAACCCCTGCTCGCCACGCCGATCGGACGCATCCGCTGGGCAGCTACCCACGTCGTCGCCGCGCTCCTGGGCACAGCAGTGGTCTTGGCCGCGGGCGGACTCGGTGCGGGGATCGCACACGGTCTGCGGACGCACGATGTGTCCGGCCAGCTGCCCAGACTCATTGGCGGCGCGCTCGCGCAATGGCCGGCGGTGGCCGTTGTCGCCGCGATCGCCGCGGCGCTCTTCGGCCTCCTGCCCCGGTACGCGGCTGCCGCCTGGGGCGCGCTGACGGTCTTCCTGCTGCTCGGCCAGCTGGGACCGGCGCTGAAGCTGAGCCAGGCGGTGATGGACGTCTCGCCGTTCACACACGTGCCGAAGGTGCCCGGCGGCGCGTTCACGTGGGTCCCACTCGGCTGGCTGGCGCTGCTTGGCGGCGTCCTGATCGCACTGGGTCTCGCCGCTTTCCGCCGCCGGGATCTCCAACTCGGCTGATCGTTGTCCCGTTGAAAGCGGACAACCGCCGGCGTTTACCTGCGATGACAGTCTGGGCGGCGGGCGGCGGTCAAGCGATTGTCCAGTCGGACGGGACAGCGCTTCAGTCCTCGTAGCGATATCGCGCTTGAAGGATGATCAGTTCTCCCCCAGCGGGAAGGTAGACCAGTCGATGCTCTTCGGTAATGCGACGTGACCAGGCTCCGGCCAGCGCGTGCTTGAGGGGCTCGGGCTTGCCGATGCCCGCGTAGGCGTCACGCAGCGTGTCCTCGATGAGCCGGTTGATCCGCTTGAGGATTTGCCGATCGGCCGTCTGCCAGTGGCCGTAGTCATCCCATCCGGTCGGCGTGAACGCGAGCTTCACCGCTAGTCCTCGGTCTCCAACAGTTCCCGGTGCTCGTACCGGCCCTCCAGAGCTTCCTGGTATGAGCGGATCAGCCTGCGGGCGTTGGCGGGAGAACGTAGCAGATAGGCGGTTTCCTGGAGTGCCTCGTACTCCGCGGCGGAGACCAGGTAGGCGCTGCTGTGCTTGGAGACGATCTCCACCGCGGTTCGGTCGCTGTTGACTTCTTCGATCAGCGGAAACAGGCGACGTCGGGCTTCACTGGCGGTAATGGACACGGTAATCACCCTCCAAGCGACTTGTACCAGATATGGTGCCACGGAGGTGGAGGGTGGACAGTCGCGTGCCGCCTTCCGACTGGGCAGCGGTCGGAGGGTTGTCCCGTTGAACGGGACAACCTGATCCACAGTCGGAAGGCTAGCCGCGGCCGATCGGCGCGGTGCGCGCCGAGGTGAGCCGGACCAGGTCGGCCGGCGCGAGTTCGATCTCCAGGCCCCGGCGGCCCGCGGAGCAGAACACCGTCTCGTATTCGAGGGCGGATTCGTCGATCACGGTCGGCAGCTTCTTGCGCTGGCCGAGCGGCGAGATGCCGCCAAGCACGTAGCCCGTCGTCCGCTCGGCTGCCGCCGGATCCGCCATCGCGGCCTTCTTGCCGCCGACCGCGGTCGCCAGGGCCTTGAGATCCAGCTGTCCGGAAACCGGCACCACCGCGACGACGAGCTTGCCGTCCACCTCCGCAAGCAGGGTCTTGAACACTCGCTCGGCCGCGACACCCATGGCTTCGGCCGCCTCGGTGCCGTATGACTGAGCGCTCGCGTCGTGGTCGTAGGCGTGTACGTCGAACGAGACCTTGGCTTGCGTGAGCGCTACGGTTGCGGGAGTTCCCTTTGTGGCACTGCCCTTGGACGCCGCCTTGTTTGCCATGTCGGGAGCCTAATGCCCCGGCGCTAGCGGTCGCGGCGCAGCAGGTCCACGGCGGGCAGTGTTCGCAGCTCCTTGATGAGCAGGGTTTCCCGGCGCAGCAGGACCTGTTCCTTTTGCAGCCTGCTCGCGGTGTCCGGCGTGGCCAGCAGCCGCTGCTTGTCCCGCAGGTCGAGGACCATCGCCGCGGCGATCAGATAGGACAGCACGGTCGGGTCGTCCGGCAGTTCCGGGATGCTCCCCGTGCGCACGCCGCGCAGACCCGCGAGCGCGCGCTGATAGCCGAGCAGCAGCGCCGTGCTCGACGTCTTCAGCGCCTCGGCCCGTGCGTCCGAGGCCTCTTCCAGGTATTCGACCTCGCCGACCAGATACGCGCCGCTGGTGTCGACATCCAGTAGCCGAAACCGCTGCACGCCGGTCGTCACCAGCGAATAGCGGCCGTCGTCATGCGCTTCGAGGGCCGAGATCCGGGCGGTGCAGCCGATGTCGTACACGCTCTCCACGGACTGCGCGCCGACCTCACGGCCGTCCCGGATCGCCACCACCCCGAACTGCCGGGATTCGCCCTCGGGTAGCTCGCGCAGATCGGTCACCATCTTGCGATAGCGCGGCTCGAAGATATGCAGCGGCAGCACCACGCCAGGAAAGAGCACCGATCCCAGGGGAAAGAGCGGCAGGGTGGTGGCCATGCGCCTAGCCTAGAGTGCTTAGCTGAACGTACGCAGGCGACACAACAGGCGACCCGAGTTACCCGGCAGCTGCCCGGCGGTCACTCATGCGGGTCGGCTGATCGTCCGCAGGGCGGAATACTCGGCGACGGTCGTGACCAGTGGAACTACACTGGGCAGGTGATCACTCGTATCGATTTGCGGGGGATGGACCTGCTCGGGGGCTCCCTCGACCTGCGTACCGTGGTGCCGCGGGCCGAACTGGATGTCGAGACGGCTCTCGACGCCGCGCGACCGATCTGCGAGGACGTGCGCGTCCGCGGCGAGGCCGCGCTGATCGAATACGGGGAGCGTTTCGACGGCGTCCATCTCCAGTCGGTCCGGGTGGCCCGCGAGGCGCTGGCGAATTCGCTGTCCACGCTGGACCCGCAGGTCCGCGCGGCGCTCGAGGAGTCGATCCGGCGGGCCCGCAAGGTGCACACCGACCAGAAGCGCCGCGACGTGCGCACGCAGGTCGTTCCCGGCGGAGCGGTTACCGAGCGCTGGATCCCGGTGGACCGGGTCGGCCTTTACGTGCCCGGCGGGCTGGCTGTGTACCCGTCGTCGGTGGTCATGAACGTGATCCCGGCGCAGATCGCCGGAGTCGGCGCGATCGCCGTCGCCTCGCCGCCGCAGAAGGAGTTCGGCGGCCTTCCGCACCCGACGATCCTGGCCGCATGCGCGCTGCTCGGCGTCGAGGAGGTCTACTCGGTCGGCGGCGCTCAGGCCGTCGCGATGTTCGCCTACGGAGCCGGCCAGGGCGCGACCCGCTGCGCGCCGGTCGACCTGGTCACCGGACCCGGCAACATCTACGTCGCCGCGGCCAAGCGGCTGCTCAAGGGCCGCATCGGCATCGACGCCGAGGCCGGGCCCACCGAGATCGCGATCCTGGCCGACCTTTCCGCGAGCCCGGCGCATGTGGCCGCCGACATGATCAGCCAGGCCGAGCACGACCCGCTGGCCGCCGCCGTGCTGGTGACCGACTCGGTCGCGCTGGCCGAGGCGGTCGAGCTGGAACTGGGCAAGCAGGTGCCGGCCACCAAGCACAGCCAGCGGATCACCGCCGCGCTTAGCGGCCGCCAGTCGGCGATCGTGCTGGTCGACGACATCGAAGCCGGTCTCGCGGTGGTCAATGCCTATGCCGCGGAGCACCTGGAGATCCAGACCTCGAACGCGCGCGTCGTCGCGGGCCGGGTGCGCAACGCCGGGGCCGTGTTCGTCGGGCCGCACTCGCCGGTCTCGCTCGGCGATTACTGCGCCGGCTCGAACCATGTGCTGCCCACCGGCGGCTGTGCCTGTCACTCCTCGGGCCTTTCGGTGCAGTCCTTCCTCAAGGGCGTGCACATCGTCGAGTACAGCGAGGCGGCGCTCAACGAGGTCGCGCACCACGTGGTCGCCCTGGCGAACGCCGAGGACCTGCCCGCGCACGGCGAGGCGGTGACGATCCGTTTCCCGCATGAGCAGCCGGCGCAGGAGCAGCACGGCGGAGACCTCGGATCGCAATACCCTGAGTTTTCGGGTGCCGAGGGTGATCCGGCGACTGGAGCAAACTCGGCGCCGCAATCCGACGCCGGGCCGGGAGCCGGTGCCGCGCCCGAATCGAACGGCGAGCAGGAGCTGCGCTGGTGACGAGAACCCAGGACGGCCCGATCTCGTGGCAGGACCTGCCGATCCGCGACGACCTGCGCGGGCTGAGCCCGTACGGCGCGCCGCAACTCGACGTTCCGGTTCTGCTGAACACGAATGAGAACCCGTACCCGCCGCCGCCCGAGCTGATCGCCGACCTGCGCGTGGCCGTGACCGCCGCGGCCACGACGCTCAACCGGTACCCCGACCGGGACGCGGTCGAGCTGCGCAAGGACCTCGCCCAGTACCTCGGCCACGGACTGACCGGCGCGAACCTGTGGGCGGCCAACGGTTCGAACGAGGTCATCCAGCAGATCCTGCAGTGCTTCGCCGGTTCTGGCCGCGCCGCGCTGGGGTTCGAGCCCTCCTACTCCATGCACCGGCTGATCTCGCTGGCCACCGGCACCACCTGGATCGCCGAGCCGCGCGAGAGCGACTTCAGCCTCGACCCGGCCAAGGCGGTCGCCGCGATCCGCCGGCACCAACCCGACGTGGTCTTCCTCACCTCGCCGAACAACCCGACCGGCACGGCCGCGCCGATGGAACTGGTCGAGGCGATCGTCGACGCCGCTCCCGGCATCGTGGTGATCGACGAGGCTTACGCCGAGTTCTTCCGGCCGGGCACCGCCTCGGCGCTGACGCTGCTGCCCGGCAGGCCGCGGCTGATCGTGACCCGGACGATGTCCAAGGCGTTCGCGATGGCGGGGGCGCGCGTCGGCTACCTCGCCGCCGACCCGGCCGTGATCGACGCGCTGCTGCTTGTCCGGCTCCCGTACCACCTCTCCGCGCTAACGCAGGCGGCCGCGCGTACCGCGCTGGCTCATGTCGACGCGCTGCTCGGTACTGTGGACGCGGTCAAGGCGCAGCGCGACCGGATCGTGAGCGAACTGACCACGCTCGGCCTCCCGGTCGTTCCCTCCGACGCGAACTTCGTCGCCTTCGGCGTGAACCGCGAGAGCGACAACGGTGCCGCTCGACGCGAGACAAAGGCGGTCTGGCAGGCACTGCTGGATCGGGGCGTGCTGGTCCGCGACGTCGGGCTTCCCGGGATGCTGCGGGTCACCGCCGGGACGCCCGAGGAAACCGGCGCGTTCCTCGCCGCCTTAACAGAGACGTTGCTTTAAATAGAGACACCGCATAAAGGAGATTCTGTGAGCGACGACTCACCGCGCCGTCGCGTCGGCCGGCTGGAGCGGGCCACCAAGGAGTCCACCGTCCTGGTCGAGATCGACCTCGACGGCAGCGGCTCGGTGGACGTGGAAACCGGCGTCGGCTTTTACGACCACATGCTCACCCAGCTCGGCAAGCACGGCCTGTTCGACCTGACCGTGAAGACCACTGGCGACCTGCATGTCGACGCGCACCACACGGTCGAGGACACCGCGATCGCGCTCGGCTCGGCGTTTCGCGAGGCGCTGGGCGAGAAGGCCGGCATCCGCCGCTTCGCCGACTGCTGGGTGCCGCTCGACGAGGCCGCCGCGCACGCCGTCGTGGACCTGTCCGGCCGGCCGTATCTCGTGCACAACGAGCCCGAGCGGATGGCCCCGATGATCGGGTCCTACGACACCACGCTCACCCGGCACATCTTCGAGTCCTTCGTCGCGCAGGCGCAGATCTGCCTGCATGTGGACGTGCCTTACGGCCGCAACGCGCACCACATCGTCGAGGCGCAGTTCAAGGCCGTCGCCCGGGCGCTGCGTGACGCGTGCGCGTTCGACCCCCGCGTCGTCGGTGTGCCGAGCACGAAGGGTGTTCTATGACCGGCAGCTACGCGGCCGCGTTCCTGATCTTCCTCGGCCTGTTTCTGATCGGCGGCGTGATCTCGTTCGCCAAGCAGGGCCTGCCGAAGGTGCTGACCGGGATCCTCGGCGTGTGCGCGGCGCTGGCGATCGCGGCCGGCGTGCTGCGCTGGAAGTGAGTCGGCGCCCCGATGAAGAAGACACCGTTGAAGCAGACACCGTGAAGAGCGTCGCCATCCTCGACTACGGCTCCGGCAACATCCGCTCCGCCGAGCGCGCCGTCGCGCGGCAGGGTGTCAAGGTGACCGTGACGTCCGACTTCAACGCGGCGATCGAGGCCGACGGCCTGTTCGTGCCCGGCGTCGGCGCTTACGCGGCCTGCATGGATGGGCTGCGGGCCGTGCGCGGCGAGCGGATTATCGGCCGCCGGCTCGCTGGCGGCCGGCCGGTACTGGGCGTGTGCGTCGGCATGCAGATCCTCTTCGAGCGCGGCATCGAGCACGGCGTCGAGACCAAGGGCTGCGCCGAGTGGCCAGGCACGGTCGAGCGGATCGACGCCCCGGTCGTCCCGCACATGGGCTGGAACCGGCTGGAGATCCCCGAAGACAGCCGCATGTTCGCCGGATTGCCCGAGGAGACCCGCTTCTATTTCGTGCACTCCTACGCCGTGCAGGATTGGCACCTGAACGACACCGGACCGCTGCGCACGCCCAAGGTCGCCTGGTGCCGGTACGGCGAACGCCCCTTCGTCGCGGCCGTGGAGAACGGCGCGCTGTGGGCCACCCAGTTCCATCCGGAGAAGTCCGGCGACGCGGGCGCGGCCCTGCTCGCCAACTGGGTGTCCACCCTCTGATCAGCCCGCCCCAGCCGTTGCTCCCGCGTTAGGAAGAGTGCGCACAGATGCCAAAGCTCGAACTCCTGCCGGCTGTCGATGTGGAAGGCGGCCAGGCGGTCCGGCTGGTTCAGGGCGAGGCCGGGACCGCGACCGGATACGGCGAGCCGCTCACCGCCGCGCTCGCCTGGCAGCAGGCCGGAGCCGAATGGGTGCATCTGGTCGATCTCGACGCCGCCTTCGGCCGGGGCAACAACCGCGCACTGCTGGCCGGCGTGGTCGCGCGACTAGGGATCAAGGTCGAACTGTCTGGCGGAATCCGCGACGACGACTCGCTCACCGCGGCTCTCGCTACCGGCTGCACGCGCGTTAACCTCGGCACCGCAGCGATGGAGCAGCCCGCGTGGGTCGCGAAGGCCATCGCGCAGCACGGTGACCGGATCGCGGTCGGCTTGGACGCGCGTCTCGAGAACGGCGAATGGCGGCTGCGCGGGCGCGGCTGGACCAGCGACGGCGGTGAACTGTTCGCGGCAATGGAGCGGCTGGATCGCGAGGGCTGCGCCCGGTACGTGATCACCGACGTGAACAAGGACGGCATGCTGCAAGGCCCGAATGTCGAGCTGTATCGGGCGGTGTGCGCGGCGACCGACCGGCCCATCGTCGCCTCCGGCGGCGTGTCCAGCCTCGACGATCTCAAGGCTCTGCAAAGCCTCGTCCCGCTCGGTGTGGAGGGCGCTATCGTGGGCAAGGCCCTGTACGCGGGCGCATTCACCCTCGAACAGGCGCTGGAGGCGGTTTCCCGATGAGTGTCAAGAGGTACAGCTCGGGAGGCCCCTTCGAGGAGCGCTTCGGCTACTCGCGTCTGGTGGTGGCCGGCCAGCACGCGTACTGCTCCGGCAGCACCGCGGTCGTGGACGGAATCGTGAACCACGAGGGCGATCCGTACAACCAGGCGCTCATGGCGTTCAACGTCGCACTCAACGCGTTGCAGGAAGCCGGGTTCTCCCGTGCGGACGTCGTGCGTACCCGCATGTACGTCGTGCACCCGCGCGACATGGAAGCGGTGGGCCGCGCGCACAAGGAACTCTTCGATACGGTACGGCCCGCCTCGACGATGGTCGTGGTCTCTAAGCTGATCGATGCGCAGATGCTGGTCGAGGTCGAGCTCGATGCCTATCGGGAGGGCGGCCGATGAGCCTGGCGGTGCGCGTCATCCCCTGCCTGGACGTTGACGCCGGGCGCGTCGTCAAAGGCGTCAACTTCGCGAATCTGCGCGACGCCGGTGACCCGGTCGAGCTTGCGGCCGCCTACGACGCGGCCGGTGCGGACGAGCTGACCTTCCTCGACATCACCGCGTCCTCCGGCGACCGCGAGACCACCTACGACATCGTGCGGCGTACCGCGGAGCAGGTCTTCATCCCGCTCACTGTCGGCGGGGGAGTGCGCACGGTCGAGGACGTGGACCGGTTGCTGCGCGCCGGCGCGGACAAGGTCGGCGTCAACACGGCCGCGATCGCCCGCCCCGAGCTGATCAGCGCGATCGCCGACCGTTTCGGCAGCCAGGTGCTGGTGCTCTCGGTGGACGCGCGCCGTTGCCCCACAGGCGTCGACACCGATTCAGGCTTCGAAGTCACGACGCACGGCGGGCGCCGCTCCACCGGCATCGACGCGATCGGCTGGGCCCGCCGCGCGGCCGAACTCGGCGCTGGCGAGGTGCTGCTGAACTCGATGGACGCGGACGGCACCAAGGACGGCTACGACCTGGAGCTGATCCGTGCGGTGCGGGCCGAGGTGACCATCCCGGTGATCGCCTCCGGCGGCGCGGGCAAGCTCGCCGACTTCGCTCCAGCCGTCGCGGCCGGAGCAGACGCGGTGCTGGCCGCCTCGGTGTTCCACTTTGGCGACCTTTCCATCGGCGAGGTCAAGCACAGCCTGCGCGAGGCCGGTTACCCCGTACGCTGACCCGTCCCGCTCACCGGGACAGCCGGGCCGGCTCCCCCTCCCCGCCGACGACCCACCACCGTTCGCAACTAAGGTGGAACCATGGCAGGCCCGAAGATCACCCACGTCGCCGTCACTCCGATCGCGGTACTCGATGCGCCGCTGCTCAACGCCTCGGGCGTGCATGAGCCGTACCAGTTGCGTGCGGTGATCGAAATCGACACGGACGCCGGCGTGTCCGGAATCTCCGAGGCATACGGCGACGATCCGACGCTGGCGAACCTGCGCGCGGCCGCGCCCGCGCTCGTCGGCGTAGACGTCTTCGACCTCAACGAGCTGAACCGCCGGGTCGCCCTCGCGCTCGGCGCGGTCACACCGGGCAGCCCAACCGAGCTGGTCGGCCGCGCCTCCCGGCAGAAGACGGTCGCGCAGACCTACGGCGCGTTCGAGGTCGCCTGTTATGACGCGCAGGGCAAGGCGACGGACCTGCGTGTGTGCGACCTGCTCGGCGGCGCGATCCGCGACGCGGTGCCGTACAGCGCGTACCTGTTCTACCGCTGGGCAAAGCACCCCGAGCACGCCGTTCCCGACGACTACCCCGAGGACGACTGGGGCGCCGCGCTCGACCCGGACGGCATCGTGGCCCAGGCCCGCCGCATGGTCGACACCTACGGCTTCGGCTCGCTCAAGCTCAAGGGCGGCGTCTTCGAGCCGGAAGCCGAAGCCGAGGCGATCGCGGCACTGCGCGACGCGTTCCCCGAACTACCGCTGCGGCTCGACCCCAACGCCAACTGGTCGGTCGCCACCTCGCTGCGCATGGCCCAACGACTTGAGGGCCTGCTGGAGTACTTGGAAGACCCGACCGAGGGCAACCCGGGCATGGCCGAAGTGGCGCGCAAGACGACGCTGCCGCTGGCCACCAACATGTGCGTCACCAGCTTCGAGGAGGTTCCCGAGGCCGCCGCGCTGAACTCGGTCGCGGTGGTGCTTTCCGACCACCACTACTGGGGCGGCTTCCGCGCCTCGCAGCGGCTGGCCGGGATCTGCGACACCTTCGGCTGGGGCCTGTCGATGCACTCGAACACGCACCTGGGCATCAGCCTTGCCGCGATGACGCATCTGGCCGCCGCGACCCCGAACCTGACCTACGCCTGTGACACGCACTCGCCGTGGCAGCGCGAAGAGGTCATCGAGCCAGGCGCGCTGCGCTGGTCGCAGGGCTCGCTCGCGGTGCCCGAGGGCCCCGGCCTCGGCGTCGAACTGGACCGCGACGCCCTTGCGCGGCTGCACGAGCAGTACCTCGCCTGCGGCGTGCGCAGCCGCGACGATAAGACCGCGATGCTGCGCGTCGATCCGACCTGGCCGACGCACCGTCCGCGGTTCTAGGACCTGTTCGGTAATCCCGTGTCTCGCTCGGCGGGACAACCCTGCCAATCGCCGCCCGCCATCGCGCTCTTCTCAAACTCCAACCTTGCGATGACATCTCCGCGACGCGGCCGGATCAGCCGCCCGGAGCTTCGTTAGCCGCGTCGGGTGAGTAGAGACGCCCTTGCTGCCTCGAAGGACTGACAGCGCGCACGTGCGTCTGTGTCCAAGTGGTGTTACGAACGAGGCTCGCCGTTGTTCGTCCAGCCGCGTAGCGCAGATGTCATCGCGAGGTTTGTTTGGGGGAAAACGGGATTGCGGGCGGCGGTCGGATGGTTGTCCAGCTGAGTGAGACAGCCCGAGCGTCCCGGGCTTTCGACTGTCCTGGCCGCGCGGGCTCCTATTTCGTTGCGTTCCAAGCGGTCGTCGCCGATCGGATCGCACGCAGGTCGGCACCCGTGGCTAAACCGGCGTGGTAGAAGCGCAACTCGGTCGCGCCCGCGTCGCGCAGCCTGACCGCGTCGTCTGCGAGGCTGTCGACGCGCCCGCCCATGTTCGCCACGGCCAGCAGAGACGCGACAACCGGCACGCCCTCGGGCGCCTGCTGCGCGACACCTGAGACCACGGTTGTCCCCTCGTCGATCGAGCCCCAGCACTGAAGCACCGGACCCACCGACTGCGCGAAAAGCTTTGACGGGTCGGCGCCGGGATTCGCGCCGAGACGGCGGCGGTCCGGGTGCGTGTGCAGCAGGATCGGAAAGTCGGCACGCGCCTCACGTACCGCCGAGATCACCTCAGCCCGGAACCCGTCCGCCGCAGCTTCGCGCACCGTATGAACCGCCGCCAACTCAGCTTCCAGCGTCGCGGCCGTCGCCTCGTCGAACGCGTCCGTGCTCCCGGCGAAGACCGGCTCAAGGGCCGCCTGCACCTGGTGTCGCAGCCATTTCGGCGCGATACCAGCGTGTGAGTACTCGGCTTCGCACGAGGTGCAGAAGCAAAGCGACAGCAGCTCTCTGGCCTGAGGCGGGAGCGCGGACGCGCCGGTCTTGTCGTGCGCGTGCAGGTGCTCGAAGCCGTACCAGCCGCAGGATTCCAGCTCCAGGCCATCGACTTCCGGTAACTCGGCCACCTCCGCCGCGAGCGTCGCAGCGTACTCACGCACCTGCGGATTGGCTGCGCACAACGCCCATGGATAGCGATCCCCGAACGCGTTGACAACCGAGATCTCCGGATGGATGGTGCCGAGGCGCTGATTGTGCGTTAGAACCGTCCAGGCGTAGACCTTGAGTCCCGCATCGCGAAGAGCCCGCGCGCCGTGATGAAACGAGCCTGGCGCCCAGGTCGCCACGGCCGGCTGCACCTCACGGCCGCTCCACCGCGCGCGATCCGGCTGATAGTAGACCGCGGAGTGATCCGCCGTGACGACCTTGTGGTTCGGGTGAGCCGGAGTCAGGGCCCTGACTGTGTGGTACGCGGCCGCGAGCAGCACTCGGTCCACGCCCAGCCCGGCTATCCGCTCCGCGCAGCCAGGATCGCCGGCCGCGTCCCACGGATACAGGTAAACCCCTGCACCGCTCATGCCAGCGCCGCCCGAGCCTGCTGAACCATCGTCCACGCCGCCTCGACATGGGCCGGATCCGGCTCGGTCAGCGGCGCGCGCACACCGCCGACCGCGTGCCCCGATTTGACGGTCAGGGCCTTGACCAGCGAGACCGCGTATCCGGGATGCCTGCGGCGCAGCTCCACATACGGCCGGAAGAACACGTCGATCAGCTTGTCGAGCGTCGCCGCGTCACCCTTGTCGAGCGCGCCGTGGAAGGCCTGGGCGACATCGGGAGCGAAGCAGTACACCGCGGACGAGTACAGCGGAACGCCGATCGCCCGGTAGGCCCGCTGCGTGGCTTCGGCGGTCGGCATTCCGTTGAAGTACTGGAAGTCCTCGACGCCCGCGGTACGCACTGCGCTGACGATCCGCTGCATCTGATCGAGATCCCCGCGCCCGTCCTTGAGGCCGACGATGTTCGGCACGGCGGCGAGTTCGACCACTGTCTCCGGGGCGAAGACCAACTGGTCGCGCTGGTAAAGGATCAGGCTCAGCGGTGTCGCCGCGGCGAGCGCGCGATAATGCGCGATCAGTCCAGCCTGTCCGCCGTCAGCCCCGGAGGGTGGGAACACCAGCAGGCCGTCCGCGCCCGCGCGCTCGGCCGCCCGCGCGTACTCGATCGCGAGCGCGGTGCCGTAGCCCGTGCCGCCCAGCACAGGTACCGTCCCTCCTGCGGACCTGGCCGCCTCGACCGCGACGCGGACACATTCCTCGTACTCGGCCGGAGCGAGCGCCGGGAACTCCCCGGTGCCGCAGGCGGCGAACACCGCCGCCGGTCCGGCCGCCAGCCTGGCCTCGACATGCGCCCGATAGCCCGCCGGATCGAAGGACCCGTCCGGGGCGAAGGCGGTGACCGGGAAGAACAGCAGGCCGTCGAGACGGCCGAGCGGGGTCTGAGGTGTTCGCATGCATGAATTGTAGTCGCACTTGTGAACAGTTGCCGACCGTGTGAGGATGGGCAGTGGCAGAAGCGGTGAGAGATGCGAAAGACGCCATGGCGAGGGAGAGGGGAACGGTGAAGCAGAGCGGGACGGCGGCACAGGCGGCCGGCGAGCGAGTGGACGGCTCGGCCGCGCCGACCGCATCCGCCTCGACCGGGTCCGCTGCCTCCACCGGGGCCGTGAAGTCGGCCGACCGCACCATCGAACTGCTCGAACTGCTCGCCGGTTACAGCGAACCGCTCACGCTCAGCGAGATCCACCGCGAGCTGGCGTACCCCAAATCGAGCCTCTTCGTGCTGCTGCGCACCTTGGTGGCCCGCGGCTGGGTCGAGACCGACCGGCGCGGCACCGGCTACTCGATCGGCGTGCGCGCCCTGCTCGTCGGCACCTCCTACCTCGACCGCGACCCGGTGATCCGCGCCGCCACCCGCGTGCTGGAGGAACTGCGCACCGAGGTCAACGAGACCGTGCACCTGGCCCGGCTCGACGGCGCCGACGTGGTGTACCTGGCCAGCCGCGAATCGGCGCACCACCTGCGGCTCACCTCGCGGGTCGGCCGCCGGGTGCCCGCGTACGCGACCGCGCTGGGCAAGGCGCTGCTGTCCGGCCGCACCGACGCCGAGGTGGACGCCCTGCTGCCGGCGAAGCTCGAACCGCTCACCCCGCAGACGGTGACCGACCGCGACGCGCTGTTCGCCGAGCTGGCCCTGGTCCGCGAGCGCGGCTACGCGACCGAGCGCGGCCAGAACACCCCCGGCCTCGGCTGCTTCGCGGTCGCGCTCGAATACCGGCTGCCGCCGATCGACGCGATCAGCTGCTCGGTTCCGTACGCGCGGCTCGACGATCCCGGCCACGCCGGGCAGACCCTGGACGCGGTGCGCCGACACGCCGGGCAACTGAGCTTCCTGCTACGGCCGTGACTCACTCGCAGAACAAGAACAGTGCACTGGAATGGAAGGCGGTGGATCGTTGTCCACGATTCTGATCACCGGCGCGGCGGGCGGGATCGGCACCGCGATGCGTTCGCGGATGGCTCGTCCCGGCCGCACGCTGCGGTTGCTGGACATCGATCCGCTCGAGGCCGGACCAGGTGAGGAGACGATCCGCGCGTCGGTCACCGACCTCGCCGCGCTCACCGACGCCAGCCAGGGCGTCGACGCGGTGATCCACCTCGGCGGAAAGTCGGGGGAAGCGCCGTGGGAACGCATCCTGGAGACCAACATCGACGGCACCTACAAGGCCTTCGAGGCGGCGCGGCGCGCGGGCGTGCCGCGGGTGATCTTCGCTTCCTCCAACCACGCGGTCGGCTTCCACACCCCCGACGAGTACCCGCTGCAGGAGTCCGCGCTGCCGCTGCCGGACACGTACTACGGAGTGTCCAAGGTCACCGGTGAGGCACTCGGCGCGCTTTACCACCACCGGTACGGCCTCGACGTCATCTGTGTCCGCATCCTGACCTGCTTTGAGAAGCCGCCGAACCAGCGCGGGCTGTCCACCTGGTTCTCCCCGGACGACTGCGCCCGCTTGTTCGAGGCCTGCCTCGCTGCCGAGAAGCCCGGCTACAAGATCGTCTATGGAGTCTCCGCGAACACCCGTGGCGGCTGGGTCTCCCTAGAGGGCGCGGCCGAACTCGGCTACGAGTCCAAGGACGACGCCGAGGTATTCGCCAAGGAACTGCTCGCCGAGCAGGGCGAACTGGCGCCTGACGACCCGGTTTTCCGCCACCTCGGCGGCCAGTTCACGCTGCCCGACCTGGACGCTGACAACCTCTGACGACGAGGACGAAGACGCGATGACCGAACAAGCTTTTCAGGGAACCAGCATCCAGGGACACGACCCGCGTACCGGCGGCCCGGTCGGCGATCCGGTCCCCGCGACAGGCACCAAGCGGGTGGAAGAGCTGGTGCTGGAGGCGTACTCGGCCTTCGAGACCTGGCGCGACACCAACCGCGCCGCCCGGGCCGCCGCGCTTGAGGCGGTCGCGGAGGCGCTCGACGCGCACGTCACGGAGCTGGTTGCGCTCGCCGACTCGGAGACCGCGCTCGGCACCACGCGGCTGACCGGCGAGGTCGCGCGCACCACCGGTCAGCTACGGCTGTTCGCCGAGGTGCTTCGGGACGGCTCGTACCAAGGCATCGTCATCGAGCGGGCCGAGGCGGCGCGGCCGGACCTGCGCCGGATCAAGCGCCCGATCGGCCCGGTAGCCGTGTTCGCCGCGTCGAACTTCCCGTTCGCCTTCTCGGTGGCCGGCGGTGACACCGCCTCCGCGCTCGCGGCCGGCTGCTCGGTGATCGTCAAAGCCCACGAGGCACATCCGCGCACCTCGCTGCGCACGGCCGAACTGGTGCGGGAAGGTCTGCGCAAGGCCGGAGCGCCGGACGGAGTATTCGACATCGTATTCGGCGTCGAGGAGGGCGTCGCGCTGGTGCAGCACCCGCTGCTCAGTGGCGTCGGCTTCACCGGTTCGACCCGCGGTGGCCTGGCCCTGGCCAAGCTGTGTGCCGAGCGGCCGCACCCCATCCCGTTCTACGGCGAACTGGGCTCGGTCAACCCGGTGATCGTGTTCCCCGGCGCGGCGCGCAGCAAGGCGCAGGAGATCGCGCGCGGCTACGCGGCCTCGCTGACCCAGGGCGTCGGCCAGTTCTGCACGAACCCAGGGGTGCTGTTCGTGCCCGACGAGCCGGAACTGCTCGACGCGATCGAGGCGGCGGTCGCGCAGACCACCGGCGGCCCGATGCTCTCGGGGCGCATCCACTCCGGCTACGTCTCAGCGGTCGAAGAACTCGGCGCGCGAGGCGATGTCAGTCTGCTGGCGAGCGGCAAGAGCGGGGAGGGCCCGTGGTCGGCGGCCCCGAAGGTGTACCGGACCCACCTCTCGGCCGTGGACAACCACCGCGAGCTGATGACCGAGGAGCACTTCGGCCCGGTCGGCGTGGTGGTCGTCGGCGCTGACCCGCTTGACGCCGTGCGGTTGCTGATCAGCGAGGACGGCGGAAACCTCACCGCGACCATTCACGCCGACCTCGACGGCGACGACGTCCAGGAGGCGCGGCTCGTCGGACGGCTGCTGGCCGAACGCGCTGGCCGGGTCATCTTCAACGGCTGGCCGACCGGCGTCGCGGTCTCCTACGCGCAGCAGCACGGCGGTCCGTTCCCCGCGACGACCACGCCCGCGTACACGTCGGTGGGCGCGACCGCGATCGACCGGTGGCTCGTCCCCGTGGTCTACCAGGACTTCCCGGCCGACCTTCTGCCAGAGGAACTGCGCTGACGCAGCCCGCGCCGACTCAGCCGAGCACTGACGAGGTGTCGATCAGCCACCGGTTCTGCTGGTTGACCAGGCCGAACTGCGTGCGCTCTCGGGCGTGCGTGCCGTCCTTGTAGTAGTAGTCGATCGTCGCCGTCACGGTGGAGGGCGGCGTCGCCGTCACGTCTGTGGCGGTGACGCGCTGGACCTTTGACCAGAAAGAGGTGTAGCCGCTCCAGCCGCCCGCGTGGTTCTGCTGGTAGCTGGGGGTCATCCAGGTCCAGCCCTTGGTGAGGTCCCCGGGCACCAGCCGGTAGTAGTCGACGATCGTGGACGTCAGCTGAGCAGCGCGACTCTGCGGCGGCGACGTGGAGGCGGCCGGAGCGGAGGGAGAGGCGGGGGGAGGGGCCTTCGAAACGGCTGTGTGCGATGGCTGCGCCGAGGCGGACGGCGCACCTCGGGAGGCGCTGGCATGACTGGTCGGCGTCGTTGATCCGGTTGCCTTCGCAGTCGAATCGCTGCCGAGCGCGACGGCGAGCCCCCATCCGCCAAGTCCGAGTAGGAGCGCGGCCGCGAGCACGGCAGCTACCGCGCGACGGCGGCGCGGCCCAAGCGACGCAAAACGCTTGCGCGGCGGCTCGGGCGGGACGGGACCAGACGCCGCAGGGAGGGGCGCAGGGACGGAGTCAGCGGGCTCGGCGGCAGCGGGCTCGGGTTCTGCTTGGGTGGCAGGCGGTGGCGCGGCAGCGATGGGTAACGCGCGCGTTGCGGGAGGCTGCGCGGTACCCGTCTCGACTGCCTTGAGCGCTCGCTCGGCCTGCGGCATGGTCGGGCGCAGGTCAGGGTCGCGATTGAGCATCCACAACAGCACCGGTTCGAGCGGACCGGCATGGCGCGCGGGGATGAGATCTTCGTGCACGATCCGATAAAGCATCGCGACCGCGTTCTCGGTGCTGCC
>NZ_DATNGK010000067.1:0-6994 GCF_035605935.1 Actinocrinis sp.
ATCGACCATCCCGTCGGCAGCAGTCCCATCGATCTGCCAGCCAAGGATCTCGAGGCACACGCCGCCATCTCGCGCGAGGGCGCGGAGCAAGGGGCGGTGCTGCTCAAGAACGACGGCGCCATCCTGCCGCTCGGCGCCGACCTCAAGCGCATCGCGGTGATCGGCGGCCACGCAGACAAGGGCGTGCTGGCGGGCGGCGGGTCGTCGCTGGTGTACGGCGTCGGCGGCAACGCGGTGCCCGATCTCGATCCGACCTCTTGGCCGGGGCCGGTCATGTATTACCCGTCGTCGCCCTTGCGGGCCATCAAGGCGCTGGCGCCGAAGGCCGAGGTGCAGTTCGCGGGCGGTGAGGATCGCGGCGCGGCGGCGCGCCTGGCGGCGAAGAGTGACGTGGCGATCGTGTTCGTCACGTTGTGGGACGGCGAATCCTTCGACGGCGAGCTCACGTTGCCGGACGAGCAGGACGCGCTGGTGAGCGCGGTTGCCAAGGCGAACCCACGCGCGATCGTGGTGCTCGAGACCGGCGGCGCGGTGTTCATGCCGTGGATCAACCAGGTTCGAGGCGTCGTCCAGGCGTGGTATCCGGGCACGAGCGGCGGCGAGGCGATCGCCAATCTCCTGTTCGGCCGCGTCAACCCCTCCGGCCGGCTGCCCATCAGTTTTCCAAAGGAGGCGAGCCAGCTCGCGCGACCTGCGCTGATCGAGACGGGCGCAACAGGCGACAACACCGGCAAGGTCAGGTACGCGGAGGGCGCGGCGGTCGGCTACAAGTGGCACGACGCCAAGAAGCTGCCGCCGCTGTTTCCGTTCGGGTTCGGGCTCTCGTACACGCGCTTCGAGCAGACCGGCCTCACGGCACGGCTCGAGGGTCAGGAGCTGGTCGTGAAGTTTCGCGTGCGCAACGTCGGCCAACGAGCAGGCAAAGACGTGGCTCAGATCTACGTATCGCCGGTCGCCGGCGGCTGGGAGGCGCCCAAACGCCTGGGCGGGTGGCGCAAGGTCGAGCTGCCGCCGGGGGCGAGCACGGACGTCGAGCTGCGCGTCGATCCGCGCCTGCTCGCCATGTTCAGCGAGGCCGGCGGTGGCTGGCGGATAGCCCCGGGCGCGTACAAGGTGTTGCTCGGCAGCTCGGCGTCGAAGATCGATCTCGAGACGTCGGTCCGGCTCGGCGAGCGCCGCCTGCCGGCGACCTATCACCCGTAGCCCGGCCTATGGCGGGGTCCAGGTCGCTCCGGTCTCGCAGTCCACATGAGCGAGCCGCAATCCCGCGGAGGTCACGTCGATCGTGACTGCGCTCTCACAGGTCGAGATGAAGCTGGTCGTCGGCCGCGGCCGGCGCCTCCGACCGAGCCAGCTGGTCGAGGCGCGCCAGCAGGCTGTTGAACTCCCACGCGACGAAGAGGGCGCGCATCCGAGACCAGGCGTCGGCGCCGACGGGCGCGGCGCGCGCGCCGGAGGGAAGCGGCACGTCCTCACGCAGGCGGGCCAGCGACTCGGTCTCGAGAAGTTGCGCGGACGCCGCCGCCAGCGTGCTCCGCAACGCCGCGGGCGTGACCTGTTCCAGCCCCGCGATCAACCCGCGCATATCGCCGAACCGCTGCACCAGCTTCTGGGCGGTGCGCGCGCCGACACCGGGGATCTTGGGCAAGTTGTCGGTCGCGTCGCCCACCAGCGCGGTGAGCGAGGGCAATTGCCCGGGCTCCACCCCGTACCGGGCGACCAAGGCGGCGCGATCGTAGAGGATCGATTTGCGCCCGCGCGTGCCCACGAACAGGACGTCGACGCCGTCCCTGGCGACCTGGAACAGATCGTGGTCCGCCGTCACGATGCGCACCGCGACCTTCGACGAGGCCGGCTCGCGGGCCAGCGTCGCCAGGACGTCGTCCGCTTCGAACCCCGGCGCGACGAAGGTGGGCGCGCCGACGGCTTCCAGGAGGCGCGGCAAGGCATCCAGTTGGCGGCGCAGGGCATCGGGCAGCGGCGGCCGGTGCGCCTTGTAGGACCCGCTCTGCAGGTGGCGAAACGTCGGCTGCGCGGCGTCCAGCGCGAACGCCAACCCACGCGGGCGCTCATCCCGCAGCAGCTTCAGCAGCATGACCGCCAGGCCGTAGAGCGCCGACGTCGGCTCTCCGGCCTTGGTCGCCATCGGCGGCAGCGCGAAGAAGGCGCGGAAGAGCAGGGCGTGCGTGTCCAGCAGCAGAGCGCGGCTCATCGGACGGAAGGAGTTTAGTCCCTCCCCGGCGTCGCGACTTGACGGCGGCGCCGGCGGCTCGCATGACTGAGCGGTGCGCGCGCTGGCCGGCCTGGATGTGCTGGTGGTCGACTGTCAGGCCACCGGAGCCAGCCCCGCCTTCGGTCACGTTCTGGAGTTGGGGTGGGGCGTGGTGCGCGGCGACAGCGGTCCGCGCGGATTCGAGGCGCACTGGATCGCTCTGCCGGAAGACCACACGGTTCCCGGCCAGGTCCGCAAGCTGACCGGCTGGCAGCCGGCAGTCGCGGCAGAGGCCCTGGCCGGCCACGAGGCGTGGCGCCGCCTGCGGGCGGCGGTCGCGCAGGCAGGACCCATTCCTACCGCCATCCACTACGCGCGCTTCGAGCTGCCGTTCCTGCGCGAATGGTCGGCGCGGTTCGAGCCTGACGTTGCCTTCCCGCTGGACGCCGTGTGCCTGCACGCCATCGCCAACCGCCTCTATTCCGAGCTGCCGCGTTTGTCCCTGCGCGCACTGGCCGGCTACCTGGGTCACAGCGTGGCGCTGCAGCGGCGCGCGCTGGGCCACGTCGCGGCCACGGCCTTCGTGTGGCAGCGACTGTGCGGCGATCTGGCGGCGCTCGGCGTCGAGACCTGGGAGGAGCTGCAACGGTGGCTTGGCGAGCGTGCTCCCATCCGGGCGCGCCCCAAGAAGCCGACGTACCCCATCGACGATCGGCGCTTTCGTTCACTGCCCGACCAGCCCGGCGTGTACCGATTCCTGCGTCGCAACGGCGACCTGCTGTACGTGGGTAAGGCGGCGAGCTTGAAGAAGCGCGTCACCAGCCACTTCATCGGCCGGTCGGGCAAGCTCCTCGCGCCGGAGATGCTGACTCAGGTCAGCGACATCGCCGTGACCGAGACCGCCAGCGCGCTGGAGGCTGCGCTGCTGGAGAACGAAACCATCAAGGCTCTCAATCCGCCTTACAACGTTCAGCTGACGACGGGCGACCCCCGGGTCTGGTACAGCAGCACGGCTTTCGACGCGGCGGCGGCCACGCCCAGCGACGAGCACGCGATCGGGCCGCTCCCGTCGCAATACGCGCTGCGGCCGCTCGGCGCGCTCGGCGCGTTGCTGGCCGGCGCGCCGCCGGAGTTGCCGGTGCGCGCGCACGCGGTCGGTGTCTCGGCGCTGTGGACGCCGGACGAGGCGGTGTTCACGGCCGGCTGGTCCGAGCTGATGGCGCGCCACGCGGCCGCCGCGGGTCTACCGGGCGATCCTGTGTGCTTGCCCCCGCGCACGCGGGCGGTGCGGCTGGCCCAACACCTGCTGGCGGTGGTGGCGACGCAGAAGGATCCGCCGCGAGATGAAGAAAAAGGTGATCGCGGCTGGGATCCGCCGCGCGTCGCTCGCCACCTGGAGCGTGCGGCGGCACAAGCCTATCGCGCCTACCGCCGCACCCGCTGGCTGAAGCTGCTGGACGACGCAGAGGTGGTCTGGCGGGAGCCGGGCGCCACCCGGACCCGCCGCCTGCGGATCAGGGCGGGCCAGATCAGCGCGGCCGACCAGGAGGTCCCGCTGCCGGTGCTCGCCGCACCGCCCGACGCCTCTTTCGACCGTGCTTGTTACGATCGCCTGCGTATTCTGACCACCGAGCTGAAGCGCATCGCGCGCGATGGTGGCAACGTCATCGTCCGCGTGCGGGCTGGGCGAGCGCTGCCGCCCCGGCTGCTGCCCGGCGTGTTCGCGGTGATCTGATCGCCCGCGTTCTCGACGTAGGCAAGCCTACGGTGCACTGAACTGTTGATCAGTATGCGTCCGGCGGCTATCGTTCCTGCCCATGCAGCGGTGCGGGCGATGCGGCGAGCGAGTGGGGGAGATTCCGGCGGTGATCTGGTGGTGCTGGTGGTGCGGGCGCGCGCTCTGCGACGGCTGCGGCGGGTCTGACACCGCGACGTGCGGCGTGCGGTGGAGAACGTGCGACCGCAACCCGCGACGCCCGTTTACGTCCAGCTCGCCCTCCGCTCTCCCACGACCACCGGTGATTCAAGAGGCCGTCCGTCGATGACCGCCGTCGGCGAGACCGCCGGCGGCACCGCGGGTGACCCCAGCATCAGAAGGTCAGCCGCCCCGGTTTTCGGGACCGTTGACCCCGAGCGGGAGGCCCTTGTCCGTCGCGAAGGCGCGAACGTCAGAGCCAATGCGGGAACGAGATGCCGAGCCGCTTCATGAATTCCACCGTCTTGAGCGAGCCGCACGGAGGGAAGCTCAGGATGAACGGCACCCGCGCGAGGTTCTCGCGCGCGTAGTGGGAGAGCAGCGACTTCGTGGCGCTCGCGTCGAACACTGTCCGCGAGATGAAGAAGCGGAAGCCGGCCGAGTGCTTGCGGAGCAGGCGCTCGTCCTCGTCGAGCTTGCGGACGTCGTAGGCGGCCGGCAAGCCGAGCCCGCCCGCCCGCTCCTTGGGCCCGGGCGCTTGTGGGCGCGCCCACGAGCACGCAGGCGTCGCGGTCCCCGCCGGCATCGAGCACGTCGGCCCACGCGAGGAGGCCGGCCGCCGTCTGGTTGCCCACACACTTGCAAAGGACGCGCGGCACATCGAGCGCTGCGAGGTAGTCGCGGGAGTAATCGAGCGGCTCGAGCGTGGGCAGGAACGGCGCGCGTCAGCGTCGTGGCCGCGGGCCGGCGGCGCGCCCATCCGTTCGGAGAGGCGGCGGTGTGACCATGTCCTCCTCGGCCGTTCGACGGGCGGGGGACGCAGGCCGCAGCGCAGCGGGCCTGTTCGCGCTGCCCCAGACGATGACGTCCAGCTTGGCCCGCACCTCGTCGGCGGTCCGGATCCGGTGCGTATGCAGTTTGCCCGTCGCCGGCGCCCGGCGCACCGGCACGGGTGGAGGCGTGACCTGCAGCTCGGGCCGCAGGTGCGGCGGCGGAGCGGGGTGCGGTGACCTGGTCAGTCTCGGCGACGACGACGCCTGCATCTTCGCACGCGCGATCACGGCGTCCCAATCCTCGTCGTCATCAACAGGAGCCGTGGGCGGCCACGCGCGTACGGTCGCGGAATTCGGTCTCGCGCCACGCCGCACCTGGCGGGCCAGGTCGGCCAGCTGGGCAGCCGTCGACGGAGCTCGGCGCCCGACAGAGTTGAACCGAGTCAGAGGATCCATGCTCTCCTCCCATCAAGAGTTCGCGGTTCGTTCGCCTATGTAAGTAGGAGAAATCAGACCGGCGAGATGGCTCAGGCTGTGCGCACCGTGGCCGTCGATTACGGCCCGCTGCGGCGCCCGCTTCCACCTACCTTTGACCGGGAGCGGGGAAGATCGAGAGTCTGGCGCGGGTCATCTTGTCGGACATCGACCTTTACATGCGGGAACGGCCGAAGGCGGGGGAACCCCGCGAGGATCGCGTCTGTGCTGGCGGTAATGATCGCCGTATTCCGTCGCTTCTTTCGTTGACCGCGCCGAGCGCGCGGCTGCGCCCAAGTGCCGCCGGCGGCGCTGTGCGGCGGGAGCGTCCGCCGTCCGGCTCGACAGCGCTCCGGCCCGGTCTCGTCAATAGGCCGATCGGCCTATTGGTGCCGTTCAAGATCTATCGACGAAAGGACACGAGATCGGCACGAACGCATGGACGATAATTCGAATCAATCGAGGAGCTACCCATGACGGTCACGGCCCGGATTCTCTTCAACGGTCTCTGCTTGCTCGGCCTGCCGAGCCTGGGCCTGGGCGCATGTGGATCGTCGGCGGGCAGCGGCGGGGGAGGCGGTGGAACCACGGGGACGGGCGGCAGCGCGTCCAGCTCCGGCGGCAGCTCCGGTGGCAGCTCCGGTGGGATGGTGGGCAGCGGCGGGTCCAGCTCTGGTGGAACTGTCGGCAGCGGCGGGTCCAGCTCTGGTGGGACCGTCGGCAGCGGGGGCTCGCCGGGCACGGGAGGGGCGGCGGGCGGAACGAGCAGCGCGGGCTGTGGCTCGACCACGACCACCTCTCCCTGTAGCAAGTCGGGAACGACCTGCTCGCTCGACGTCGGGGGGACCACGCGCGTTTACTACGTGCAGCTCCCGAGCACCTACTCTGCCACCAAGCCGTACCCGCTCGTGTTCCAGTTCCATCCCCGCGGCGGATCGGCCGAACAGGCCTTGACCGAGTATCGGATCAGCGCCGGCTTGCCCGATGCGATCTACGTGACGCCGCAGGGCCTGACGGACTCGAATGGCCAAGCCGGATGGGCCAACACCAGCGGCGTGGACATCGACTTCACGAAGGCGATGCTGAGCAGCGTGCAGAGCACTTACTGCGTCGACAACACGCGAATCTTCTCGGTCGGGTTCAGCTACGGCGGAATGATGTCCTTCGCCGTCGGCTGCGAAATGAGCGACGTGTTTCGTGCCATCGCGCCGATGTCGGGCTCGCTTTACAGCGACTTTGGTTGCAGCGGCACCAAGCATCCGATCGCCATGTGGGGCTCGCACGGTCTGAACGACACCACCGTTCCCATCGCGGACGGTCGCGCCGCCCGCGACAAGATCCTGCAACAGAATCACTGCGGCACGACCACCGTCCCCAACTCCACGGACGCATCATGCGTCGACTATCAAGGGTGCGACGCCGGTTACCCGGTGACCTGGTGCGAGTTCAACGGGACCCACATGCCGCCGAGCTTCGGCACCTCCGCCATCACCGCTTTCTTCAAGTCATTTTAGTCGCCGTCCATCCGACGCCAGTCGAACATCCGAAGAATGCGTCGGTGCCGTGGCGGAGGTCGCTCAGGCCGCGATCGATCGGGTCGTGGGATCACTGAGCTGGCAG
>NZ_DATNGK010000068.1:0-2578 GCF_035605935.1 Actinocrinis sp.
CACGTCGGCGTGTATGGAGAGGTGCGTCGCACCGGGAGAGTCCAGCGAGGCGACACCGTGACCCTCGGCTGAGCACAAATCGCGCCGTCGGCCACTTCTTCACCTGAACAACGCCCCGTTACTGGTTTCCGGCTCGTTTAGCTCCCCTTCACCGGGCATTTTTTCGGGCGGGTGTTACGGGAATCCGCTGGTCACGGGTGAGCTGGGGAACTTCCGTTTACGGTGAGCGGTGAGCCGTCCGGTGGTGATTCGCATTCCGGACACGCTCCATCAGACTGCGTTTAGCGAGCAGCGGTGCACCCGAGGTGCCCGGCGCCGACTTGCCCTTCTTCAGCAGCAGGTACCCATCACCATCACGGCCCTCGAATTCGAATGTGCGCGGTGAGCCGCAGGTGCGGAACACGCTCACGGCGATCTCGCCGCGGTTCGCTATGAGGAGCTTCTCGATCGCCACAGAGCGGCAAGCGTAAGCGCGCACAGCCCGGAGAGCGTCAGGTAGGGGACGGCGTCGGCCGTCGCGGCGGCGACCCTCCCGCCCGCCGCCGCGCCCGCGGCCTGGCCGGGCGCCCACGCGAGGTTGATCAGCGCCATCCCGTAGCCGTAGTCGAGCTCCTGCTCCTCGGCCGCGTCTGACAGTATCGACATCGCGGGCGTCCAGAACGTCCCGAACGAGATCCCCGCGCAGACAACGACGAACGCGAGCACGTAGCGGTTCGACGGCCACGGCAGGATCAGCAGCACGATCGCCGAGGCCGCGAGCCCGTAGCGCAGCGGCAGCGTCCGGCCGACCCGGTCGGAGAGGTGGCCGACCGTGGGGGAGACGAACGCCTCGCAAGCGGCGGACGTCAGCCACGTCGCGCCGATCGCGAGCGCGCCGAAGCCAAGCTCGTAGAGCCGCACCGGCGCGAGCACACCGAGCGTCCCGAACAGCACTCCCGGCAGCAGCACGAACCAGATCCCGGTCGCGACGTGCGGCGTCCGCATCGCCCGGAACAGACGGGAGACGGGCTGCGGCCGCTCGGGCGTCACTGCCGGCGTCCGCCACGCCCACAGGCCCTGCAGCAGCGCGATCACGGCGACCGCGGTGAACGTGCGGCCCGTGCCGGCGATCGAGGCGATCCCGCCGAGGATCGGCCCGCAGAGCGCGCCGCCGATCGCCAGGCCGAACGCCGTTCCGATCAGCGCGCCGCGCCGGCCCGGCGGCGCCGCGGCGACGAGCCAGGCGAGCGCGCCTGTCCACGAGAACGAACTCGCGAGCCCCTGCGCGAAGCGCGCGAGATCGAGCTGCCAGACCGAGTCGGCGAAGCCGAACGCGGTGCTCGTCAGCGCGATGCAGCAGAGGCCGACGATCACCGTCGGCTTGACGCCGGCGCGCGCGGCGACCATCCCGCTCGGGATCGCCCCCACCAGCGCGCCCGCCGGATAGGCGGCCTGCAGCAGCCCCCAGCCGGTCTTGCCGATCCCGAACTCGGCGGCGTACTGCGGCAGCAGCGGCGTCAGCGCCGCGAAGAACATCGTGTCGACGAAGACGATCGCGCCGACCAGGTAGAGGACGCGACGCACCCGCGGCAGTCTACGTTCGGGCGACTGGGCGGCCCTGTCTGGGGAACGGAGAGCGAGGAGCTGAACGCGAGGGGATTCAGTCTGTACAGAAGCTCTCGCAGGTGTGGCCGATGCGCGACCCGCAAGAGCGCTCCGCGCCGCTGGCGGTGCGCGGCGGCGGCCCGGCGCCGGTCCGCGTTCCACAAATCCCATCCGGGGGCCATGGCACAAAACCGCTGGTCGGTAGGCAGTCCCTCGCCCTCACACGTCAGAGCCGAACCTAAACACTCCCCTGACGAGCTCGGGGAACCATCGAGCTTCGAAGCGGCGAAGTAAGTGATCACATGGGCTCTGGTCCGGCAGGGGAAGGCGCAAATCTGGCAGTTGCTGATGACCAGAGTGACGGAATCGAATGCACCCAGCGGATCACCGTGTTCTGTCTCGAGCGCCGCCAGACCCATCGCGGACTACGCCGCGTTCCCGGGATCACTCTGTCCTGAGCTATCGCCAGGCCGCGGCGCAGAGCACGGGAGCGGTTGGGATCGACGCCGCGGCGGTCGCGTCTGATGTTCCGGCTTTGGGTGACCGTCCTGGTATCGCGAGGTCGTTACGTCCGACCCACACCTTTTTGAGATCCCAGACAGGGACTCCCCGGCCGAGGGTTCCCTCGAATGGCCTAGCGGGTCTGAGACGACGCCCCGAGGGAACAGGCTTGTGTTGAGCGGGCACAGGACCATCGACGGTTCGTAACGTCGGCGGCGAGACGCTTCAGCCTTGGGGTCTTATCAGCCCTGCCCGCCGGGTGGTGGTGCCCAACATTGGACTCAAGCTAGACCCATCGCCGGGTGTTCGGAGGAATTCGCGCATTAGACCCCTTCGGCGCTTCCCGGTGGCGAGTCAATCTCAATTCGGGGATTCACCGGTCTCAATTCGGGTGTGCAGGTGCAGTGGTCTATAAGAGCGGTTATGTTGCCACAACCACGGCGATTCCCACTGTCGTACAATGAGTTTCGACCACCCCCACCGATGCGGCACC
>NZ_DATNGK010000069.1:0-35710 GCF_035605935.1 Actinocrinis sp.
TGGCGCATCCTGTGGCGCGTGGTGGTCCCGATCAGCCGCCCCACGCTGACCGTATTGCTCACCTTCTTCTTCATCTGGACCTGGAACGAGTTCCTGCTCCCCCTGGTCTTCCTGGTCTCCAACCAGAACCAGACCGTCCCGCTCGCCCTCGGCGTCGCGCAAGGCGAACACATCGTCGACGTCACCATGCAAGCCGCCTCCGGACTACTCGGCATCCTGCCCGCCATCGCCTTCTTCCTCATCTTCCAACGCACACTCACCCGCGGCGTGACTGTCGGCGCGGTGAAGTGAGTCGCCTTGACCCTGATCCCGGGGTGTGCCCGATAAAGCGGCGGCGGTGTTCGCCGAGGCGGGTGTCCTGGCCGCGAGCAAGCACTGAGGCGCCGCGCACCTCATGTACGCAGTCAGGGGACCCGATCGTCGCTCAGTCCGATTCGCCGATGCACGGATCGCAGCGGGCGCGGCGCCCACCATGCGCGCTCACCGAGCAGCGCGAGGGTCGCGGGAACCAGCAGCATCCGCACGAGGGTGGCGTCGACCAGCACGGCCAGAGCGAGTCCGAGCCCGAACTCAAGGATCGGCGCGGTGCCGCCCGTCATAAAGCACGCGAACACGATCACCAGCAGCGCGGCGGCGCAGGTCACCACGCGTCCGGTGTGACGCAGACCGGTTACCACCGAGGCGCGTGCGTCCTCGCCGGCCTCTCGCGCTTCGCGGATCCGGCCGAGGATGAAGATCTCGTAGTCCATCGAGAGCCCGAACGCCACGGCGATCATCAGCGGCGGCACCGTGACGTCGAGTGCGGTCAGGCCCCCGCTGCCGAACGCCGCGGCGAAGTGACCCTGCTGGAACACGTACACCACCGCCCCCAACGCCGCCGCGATGCTGAGCAGATTCGTCAGCACCGCCTTGAGCGGGATCAGCACGGAGCCGGTGAACAGGAACAGCAAGGTACCGGCGCACAGCAGCACCACCGCGATCGAGTACGGCAAGCGGCTGGCGAGCATCTGCCGGAAATCCACGAGACGCGCGGACTGTCCGGTGACGAAGGCACGCGCGTGTTCGCCCCGGATCGTGCGCACCAGTCCGATCGCTACCGGGCCGTCGTCGACGCCTGACGGGGTCAGCCGAACGATCGCGCTGCCGTCCGGATACGTCTTCTGCGAAGATGCCACCACGCCTGGGAGGGCTCGAAGGCCAGCCAGGTACTGCGGCCGCGATCTGCCGTCCTCGATGAGCACTGTGATCGGATCGGCGTTGCTGCGCCCGGGGAAGTGCGCCAATGCGAGGTCGTAGACCTGCCGCACCTCGGAACTCGTGGGTAGCTCGCGCGCGTCACCCGAGGTCATGTTCAACGCGAACGCGGGTATCGCGGCGATCGCCAAGATGGCCGTGACGAGCAACAGCACCGGTACCGGCCGCCGCACCACGGCCGCCGCTACTCGCCCGAACGTGCGCCCCTGCGCGCGCCGCGGACCCGCGGGCCGGATGCGGTGACCCCAGCGGGAAAGCAGCGCGGGCAGCAGCGTGATTGCGGCGAGCATGTCCAGGGCGACGACCACGCACGAGGCCAGACCCATGCTGCGCAGGAACGGGGCGGGATACACCACGATCCCGGCCAGGCTGACCGCAACCGTCAGACCCGAGAAGAAAACTGTGCGTCCGGCGCCGGCTGCCGTGCGCCGCACACAGTCCTCGACGCGCGCACGGTCGGGCATCGCGGCCCGTTCCTCGCGGAACCGCGTCACCATAAGCAGTGCGTAATCGACTCCGAGCCCCAGACCGAGCATCGTCGTGATCTGCACCGAGTACACCGACAGGCTCGTGGCGAAGCTGAACCCGTAGAGGATCAGCAGCGTCGAGGCGACGCCGCAGAGCGCGAGCAGCACTGGCAGCGAGGCCGCGAGCAGCCCGCCGAAGACCAACACCAGCAGCACGAGGACGAGGGGGAGCGAGATGATCTCGGCCTTCTGCGCGTCGTGCTGCGCCGCGGCGTTCAGTGCGTCGTCGAACAGGGGGCCGCCGCCGATGCGTACTTCGACCCCGTCCGCACCGACCGCGCGCAGCCGGGCCTCGGCGGCCTTGAGCGCGACGTGCTCGTCTGCGCTGGAGATGCCGTCGCCGAACGTCACCGCCACGGCGATCACCGTCCCGTCGCCGGTCATGCCCGGGGTCTGATAAGGGTCGGCTACCTCCGCGACGTTCGGGATTCGCCGCAGGTCGGCTACGGCGGCGGTGACGCGGGCCTTGACCGCCGGGTTCGTGGCGATCGGCCGGCCAGCGGCAGACGAGGTGACAAGACCGGTGATGGCGTCCGAACCGGGATCCAGTTCCGCGACGCGGCCGGCGGTGGTCTGGGACTCGCTCCCCGGAACGTTTCCGCCGAATCCCGCGAGTCGGCCGAAGACCGCGCCGCCGAGGCCGATGCCGATCAGGATGACCATTAACCAGGCGGCGATGACCGTGCGCGGACGGCGGATGGAGAGTTCTGTGATACGTCGCAGCATGCCTCAATGCTGCGGCGGCGCACCCGCGTTGAGATCGCGCGGACAGGGGAGTCGCTCCCCCGGTGCCGCGGGGTGAGTCATCCCTCTGCGGAGGGAGTCACCAATGCGCTCTCGTATGCGAAGATCACCGCGTGCACGCGGTCTCGCAGCCCGAGTTTCATCAGGACGTTGCTGACGTGCGTCTTGACGGTGTGCTCGCTGACGAATAGCTGCGCGGCGATCTCCGAGTTCGACCGTCCCCGCGCGATGAGCGTCAGCGTCTCGCGTTCGCGCGGGGTGAGCGCGTTCAGACGTTTCGACGACGCGGCCAGCCCTGCCGACGCGGGTCGCCGCGAGGTCACATCGGCGATTAGCCGCCGGGTCACCGACGGCGCCAGCAGCGAGTCCCCGGCTGCGACCACCCGCACCGCGTGCACCAGATCGTCGCGGCGCACGTCCTTGAGTAGAAAGCCGGAGGCGCCTGCGTATAAGGCGTCATACACGTATTCGTCGAGGTCGAATGTCGTGAGCATCAGAACCCTGCAGTGGCCGGCGCGAGTCACCGCCCGCGCCGCCTCGATCCCGTCCATCACCGGCATCTGCACGTCCAGCAGCAGCACGTCCGGCGCCAGATCGCGGGCCAGGGCGGCCGCCTCGGCGCCGTTGCCCGCCTCGCCGACGACCTCGAGGTCCGGCTGCGCGTCAAGGATCATCGCGAACCCGCTGCGCACCAGTTCCTGGTCATCCGCCACCACCACCCGAATCGCCATGACCCGCTTTCTACCAGCCCTTGGCCGGAATGGACGCGGTCAGGGCGAAGCCGCGGCGGTTCGGCGGCCGGGCCCAGCTGATCGCTCCCCCGACCACCGCGAGTCGTTCGCGCAGGCCGATCAGCCCCTGTCCGGTGCTCGCGCCGTCACCGGCCGGGCCCCGTCCGTCGTCGACCACGGTGATGAGCAGTCTGTCGGCGGACCAGTCCAACCGGACAGAAGCCTGCGACGCTTCGGCATGCTTGAGGGCGTTGGTCAGCGCCTCCTGCACCACTCGGTACGCGGCCGTCTGCACGTTGGCCGGGAGCGTCAGCGGTGTCCCGGTTTGCTCCAGTTGCACTGACAGCCCGCTTAGTCGCACCCGTGCGACCAGTTCGTCGAGCGAGGCCAGCGTGGGCTGCAGCGAACGAGCAGGACCCGCTTCGCCGTCGTCCTTGAGGATGCCGAGCAGACGCCGCAGTTGTGTCATCGCGTCGCGTCCGGCCGCGGAGATCGCGTCGAACGCGGCCTCGGCCTTGTCCGGGTGCGCATGTACCAACAGCGGCCCGGCCTCGGCCTGAACCACCATCAGCGCGACGGCGTGCCCGACGATATCGTGCATCTCCCGCGCGATCCGCGCGCGTTCCACGGCCGCCGCACGTTCGAGTTTCGCCTCACGGTCGCGTATCAGCGCCGCCGACTGGTCCTGTTGCGACTGCCGCAGCATGCCGAGCAGGAAGACCGCGAACACCACGGTCAAGTTGGTGAAGAAGTCCTGCGCGTCGCGGCCGCGTCCGTGCAGCACCTCGGCGGCGATGCTCCCGATCAGATACAACGAGCCCGTCCCCATGCGCAGCCGGCCTCGCAATTGCGCCGCGACCGTGTACTCCGAGATGAGGACTGCGTAGGGGAACGGCTGCGCCGGATGCACGAGCGCGCTGGTCAGCAGGGTCACGCCGCCCGTCGCGAAACCGACGAGGATCGGATGGCGCCGACGCCACACCAGCGGCAGCGCCGACGCCGTTTCCAGCAGGAACCGCCCCGTGCCCCAACGCAGCAGACCGGGCACAAGGTAGCCGGCGGCGATCACCGCCATCACCAAGAGGGTCAGCAGCACGTCACCGAGCTCGGGGGAACGACGCGCCGTCTTGCGCGCAAGAGACAGGGCCGCACTCAACACAGACTCGATCATCCTCCGCCGGTACTACGGGCGACTCCCCCCGCAGAGGGATCCGCATCAGTCCGACGGATCGGGTGCACGGCCCCCGCTGATAGGCGTCCGGCGCCGACCTCCCTGCCCTCGCCCTGGTCCCAGTGTTCGCACGCGAGCATGGTCAAGGCTCGCGGCCGGACCGAGTGCCCTCGGGGATGAATTGCCGCGCGGAAGCGGAAGTCCGTCGTCAATGTCGTCAATGGCGTCGCCGGCTTCAACCAACTAGACCAGCACCAAGTAATGACCTGACGAGCCGTCGGGGCGCCACTTCGCGCAACGGCGCGGCTCCGGCGGCGCGGGCTCAGCCGCTTCGATCCGAGCGGCCTACATGGTCGTCGAGCCAGGCCTGCAGCGGCTGTGCGGCCCTGAGATGCCGAACGATGCGGTCCTTCGCCTTCGCCGTGTGCATCCAGGGCTCGACTGGCCACTCCTGCCAGGTAATGAGCCCCTTGTTACGCAGCAGGTCTGCACGTGGGTGGTCCTTCGAGAAGCCGCGCGGCGCCGTCTTGAGCGGCTCCTCACCGACGACGTCGATCCCGCGCCCCTCGACCTGCGCGATCACCCGCCGCAACTGCTCGCCGGTCACCTCCTCGGCCACGGCCTGCCGGTACCTGACCAGCTGGTCGGGTGCCATCATGTGGTAGCCAACCGCCACGCCGAGACCATCCGCGGACAGATGGATGTAGCCACCCTTCGATAGCGTCGCGCCCATTGCTGTTTTGTACGGCGACTTGTCCGCGCTGAAACGCACGTCGCGGTACGGCCGAAACAGCCTGCCGTCGCCGAACTCGCCCGAAAGCTCACCTAGCAGCGCCTCCATGGGCGCGAGCACGTCGGCGTCGTAGATAGCGCGTTTTGCGGTCCAATACGCTTTCGAGTTGTCTGCTTCAAGGCCCTCGTAGAACGTGAATGCACGCTCAGGCCAGCCGGCGAATTCCACACTCGGACTGTAGCCGCCACCTCCGACAATCGCGCGGTGACTGCGAGAACAGCTACCAGGCTCCGGCAGCTCGGCGGTCATTCTCCGTCGCGTCGGGCGTGTACGGGTCGCGTTTCATCCATTCGTTCCCCTCGGGGCAATGCCTTCCCGGATGTGCAGCGTCTGTGCGAATCCGGTCGTATCGAGGTTCACCTTGCGAAGTGAGTGCATCGCCAACGCCCGACCACTGCGCCCCTGCCTACACCGCTTACAAGACCCGACCCGACCGTCCAGCTGAACGTACGAAGACGCGACCGCCTCGCTGGCATTCAGTACGGACAGCCCACGATGTCGCCGCCATCGCCTCGACGAACACGGGTGCCAGCAGTCCGGAGCCTGGATGCGCACCTAACGGAGTGCCAGCGACTGCTCGGCAGGTCGGCGTCCCCAGGCCGAGATCAGCGGCGCGAGGGTCAGGTCGAGTTCGCCCGCGTCGACGGCGGCCAGGTGTGCGTCGATCTGCGCGTCCTCGGCCAAGCCAGCTGCCAGCAGCTCACCGCGCACGTGCCGGATCGTCGCCGCCTCCAGCCGGTCACAAGCCGGCCCGCCCACCGGGAAAGAACCCGACGCGGCGACGTCCACCAAGCCCGCCTCACGCAGAGCCCGCGGAAGAGTCCGCCCATAGCGCAGATCCCCGCCGCGGTGCGTCAGCAACTCCCGGAATGCCCCGCGCAGCTGATTGGCCCGCCGCTGCGCAAGCCCGCTCTCCTCCAGGCAGGCCAGCGGCTGCAATGCGGTATCCGCATCCTCGACCAACAACCAGCCACCGGGCCGCAGCGCCGCCACCATCGTGGCCAACGCCCGCGCCCGGTCGGGCACATGGACCAGCACGAGCCGGGCGTGCACGAGATCGAACGTTCCCGGCTCCGGCGGCGGATCGGCGGCAACATCGTGCCGACGCACCTCGTAACCGTCGCCCGCCGTCAGCCACGCAGGGTCGATGTCCGTGGCCAGCACGTACCCGCTCGCGCCGACGGTCGCGGCGAGCGCCTGTGGGATACCGGGGCCACCGGCCCCCACCTCCCAGCAGCGCCAGCCAGCCCTGACACCCAGCCGATCGAAGTGCCCGCGCGTCACGCCGTCGAACAACTCGGCCAGCCAGACGAACCGCTCGCCGGCCTCGGCACGCGCATTGTCCAGCAGATACCCGCGAGCGGCAGCCGGCTCTCCACCGACCGTGCCAGTCCCGCCCTTCGAATCCAGTCGGCCACCGACACGCGGCAGGTGAGGGGATGAAGTCACGACCACATGCTCCACCTCCCCGGGTCACCAGCGCCACGACAACCGGAGAGGGACATCTCACACAGGCAGCGAACCCCGCACGAGCGGCCAGCCCTACACCCCGCTGTCCTCGGCACCCCACTGTCCTCGGCGAACTGCTCCCACTGGAGACCGGACAACGCAGCCGTGACGAATTCGGTCACCGTCGTGTCGAGGCCAGCTTGGAACCAGACCACGGCGAGATAGCACTGGTAGAACACTTCATCGCGTTCCTCGTCGATGCGGTTCGATTGGAAGGCTCCGCGGCAGCTCTCCCAGCACTAGCTCAAGGCACGCGCGTCACACTCTCCGGCCCCACTCGCTCCTTCGGACTCGTAGCCACACGTACAACATCCGAACCGGAAGATGCCGCGCTCGCCGAAGTTACTGCCGAGCCGCGCATGGCGTTCATGACCAGAGCGGCAATCGCGGCCGCCACCGAGGATGCCGCCATGAAGATCCAGACGTGCTGGAAGCGGGCCAGTGCGGGAATGCCCGAACCAAGCAGCCCGACCATGATCGAGATGCCGACCACCATGCCGAGCTGACGCGCCATGTTGACGACTCCTGAGCCCGTCGAGGCCTGATGTGGCGGCAGGGCTGCCGTTCCCGCGGCCGTGAGTTGCGGCAAGGCAAGGCCGACCGCGATCCCGGAGACGACCCACGGGCCAAGCATCTCAGTCGCGTAGGCCGGCTGGTTTCCAGTCACCGCGGCCTGCCAGACACCGCCGACCGCAAACAACACGCAGCCCAGCGCGATCAAGCGCCCGGGCGCCGCGCGTGGGACAACTCGGGTGACCAACAGCGAGGTGATCGGTACAAGCGTGGGACCCACGGCGACGGCCAGACCGGTTCTCACCGCGGAGTAGCCCCAGTGCTGTTGCAGCCACAGCACGCGCGAAAGCAGGCCGATGCCGAAGGCGACGTTGAATAGCAGTTGGGCGATGTTCGCCCACGCAAAGGACGGGATCCGCAGCAGCGCGGGATCGATCACGGGTGCCTCGTGGTGGGTGATCAGCCAGGCGAAGACGGCTACGCCCACCGCGGCCACCGCCCACGCGGCGAGCACGCGGCCGGAGGACCAGCCCCAGTCGTTGCCCTGGACAAGTCCGAGCACGAACGCACCGGTGGCCACGGCGATGACTGCCCCGCCGAGCAGGTCGGGACGCGGAGCGTCGGCGTTATGACGCACGTCGGGCACCACCTTGACGGCGGCGAACGCCAGTGCCAGGCCGATCGGGACGTTGATCCAGAAGGCCGTCTGCCACGAGATCTGGACCAGCCCACCGCCGACCGCGGGGCCGAATGCCGCAGCGACCGCACCGGTCATCGCCCACAGGCGCGCTCCGGCGGCGCGGCGCTCGGGCGGGAGTGCGGCGAGCAACAGGCCGAGGGACGCCGGCGTCATGAGGGCGGCTCCCGCAGCCTGCGCGACGCGAAAGCCGACCAGCCACCACACGCCAGGCGCGAAGCCGCAGGCGAGGCTGGCCAGCGTGAATACGAGCATGCCGGCCACGAACCCTGATTTGCGGCCGTAGCGGTCGGTCAGGCGGCCCATGGGCACCAGGAGCGCGGCGTAGACAACCGCGTAGGCGTTGAGGATCCAGCTCAATGAGCCGAGCGAGGAGGTGCCGAAGTCGCGTCCGATCTCGTCGAAAGCGACGTTGACGATGAACAGGTCGAGGCTGGCGAGAAACGCCGAGCCGGTCAGGATCGCGATCGCGAGCCTCGTGCGACGGCTCTGGCTATGTATCGGCATAGCCAGCAGGCTAGGCGGCTGGCTATGGATTCCGCAAGCCAGGTGTAGCATGAAACTATGCCAGTTCAACTCGAAGGCAGACTCGCGAGCCGCGGCGACACGCCGCTTGGCGACCGGTGCGGCATTGACCGCACGATGCAACTCATCGGCAACCGGACGGCGATGCTGCTCCTGCGCGAGGCGTTCCACGGCGCCACCCGGTTCGACGCGCTGCACAAACGGATCGGGGTCACCGAAGCGGTGGCGGCTCAGCGGCTCAAGGAGCTGGTAGCGGCGGGCGTGCTCACGAAGGAGCCCTACCGCGAGCCGGGCCAGCGCACGCGCTACGAGTACGTGCTCACCGAGGCCGGTCACGCCGTTCTGCCGATCGTGATCGCGCTGCTGGAGTGGGGTGGGCGCTACGCGGCTTCCGAGTACGGCCCGAATCGCGCGACGCACGCGGGCTGCGGCGAGTCGGTGCACGTGGAGATCCGCTGCGAGGCCGGTCATGCCGTCGCAGAGGAGGAGATCGTCCTAGGCGGCGCGCTTACCTAGCGGTGAGGTTCGTGCAGGTGATCGGCTCGTTGGTAATCGGGCTACGCCTGACGAGCAGGCGTGTACTGACGCGCTTCCGCACCTCTCCCGTCCGCCATCCGGCAGATGGAGACTGTTCTAGTCATCCCCGGTGGAACCGCCAACCCCGCAAGCCGGAACAATTGCCAAGCCCAAGCCCAAGCCCACCGCGCCGAACGCGGCCAGGCCGACACCGGCAAACCGCGCCCGCCGCATCGGCGAGCGAACATCCCCAGCACGGTCCAGCCGCATCGCAACCTCCTACAAAAGCCCCACCGCCACCGCGGCGGCGGGGATCTCAGTACTCGAACCACGGCACATCGTATTGACCCCGCCCCACGCCCGCACCTGACCAGAGCGCGCCAAACGGCGCGCGCTCCCGGAAAGACCCCGCAGTCGACACGAGCCAGGACGCTGGCCCCTGCCCCGACGCGAGCTAGCAGGACGGCGGCCCAGCGCACGATCAGGCTCTGCCGGTTTCCAGTTCGATCACGGACCACGACTCGGCGGGCAGCACGGCATTCGTCGCGCGGTTTCGGGTCTCGACCCGTTTGAGTTCGACGAGCGCTCCGTCGAAGGACCTCAGTTCCTCCGCGTCATCCCCGTCGTGCGCGGTGAGCGTGTGAGCGGCGATGAGGGAGCACCCGTCGAACGCGTCATGATCGATCGTGACCTCGGCCGGGACGGGGCCGCGATTGGCAAGGAACAGCGCGACGCGTCCGGTGGCGCGGTCGTGGGTCGCTGCGGCGGCTACTGACGGCACCGTGCCGTGGCGGTCGGTGGCCAGCGGCGCGCACTCGACAGCGGCGCGCAGCGAGGTGCCGACGGCCAGGCGGGCCGCGGCGGCGAACGGATGGAAGGTGGTCTGCCTGGTGACCGGTCCGCCGGGCTCGGTCAGGATCGGCGCGCTGACGTTGACGAGCAGCGACAAGCAGGCAATCTTGACCCGGTCGGCGTGATTGAGGATGCTGATGAGCAAGTCCCCCAGCACCACCGCGTCCAGGCTCTGATACGGGTCCTCGGTGATTCGCGGCGCCGTGAACGAGAGGTCACGGGCAAGTCCGGCCGGCGAGACATCGGCCGCGGACGACCAGACGTTCCACTCATCCAGCGCGATTTGGAGCCTGCGCCCAGAACCTCTCCGGGCGGCGACCGCGTCAACGGTCGCGACGACGTCCTCGATGAACCGGTGCAGGCGATAGCCGGATGCTAGGTAGTCACGACGCGGCTGCGTGCCGTCGTAATAGGCGTGCATCGACATGTAGTCGACGACGTCGAGGGTCAGTTCGGTGACCGTGTCCTCCCACTGCCCGAACGTCGGCATTTCCCGCGAGGACGACCCGCAGACGACCAGTTCGATGTCGGGATCGACCATTCGCATCGCCTTGCCCGCCTCAGCCGCTCGCCGGCCGTACTGCTGCGCCGTGGTGTGCCCGATCTGCCAGTCGCCGTCCATCTCATTGCCCAAGCACCAGGTGCGCACGGCGTGCGGCGCCGGGGCTCCATAAGATGCACGCAAATCAGCCAGAGCTGTACCGTGCGGCACGTTGCAGTATTCGACGAGTCCGGCGGCTTCGCGCACTCCGGCGGTGCCGAGGTTGACCGCCATGATCGGATCGAGGCCGCGGCGCGCAGCCCAGCGTAAGAACTCGTCGGTGCCGACCGTGTTCGGCTCCACGGTCCGCCAGGCCAGGTCCAGCCGGGCTGGGCGGTCGGCGACCGGGCCGATGCCGTCGCGCCAGTCGTATCCGGACACGAAGTTACCGCCGGGGTAGCGCACCAGCGTGACGCCGAGCTCATCGACGAGGGCTGAGACGTCGCCGCGGAAGCCCTCCGCGTCCGCGCTCGGGTGCGAGGGCTCGTAGATCCCGGTGTATACGCAGCGCCCCATGTGCTCGACGAAGCTGCCGAAGATGCGCCGGTCGATCTCGCCGATCGCGAACGCCGGATGCACGACGATTTTCGACGCCGGCTCGCTCATCGGGAACTGCCGGCGAGCAGGCCGCGGATGAAGTGCCGCTGCAGGAACACGAACAGCAGGATCGTCGGGATCGTCGCGAACGTGCACGCCGCCATCAACTGCCCCCACAGGTCGGCGCTGCTGGTGCCGCCCTGCGCCCCGCTGACGTTCGAGGTCAGGCCGGCGAGCAGGATGGCCAGCGTCTCGTGCCGCTGGTCGTTGACGGCGACGATCGGCCAGACCAGGTCGTTGTAGATGTTGAACAGCGACAGCACGGCGAGCGCCGCGAGGGCCGGGCGCAGCACCGGAACGCAGATCGAGCGGAACACACGCAGCGGTCCCGCGCCGTCGATGCGCGCGGCGTCGATCAACTCGTCCGGGATCTGCTCGATCGTCTGCCGCATCCAGAACACGCTGAACGCGTCGACGGCGCCGGGCAGGATGAGCGCCTGATAGCTGTTGATCCAGCCGATCTGGCTCATCTCCAGCAGCAGCGGCACGATCAGCACCAGCGTCGGCAGCATCAGGGTGAGCAGGACGAATCCGAACAGGAAGTTCTTGAACGGGAAGTTGAACTTCGCGAAGCCGTACCCGGCCAGCGGGCTGAAGATCATCAGTACCCCGCCCTTGACCACCACCACGATCACCGTATTGAGGAAGGCGTGCACGATCGGCACGTTCGCGAACATCCCGGTCCAGTTGCGCAGCGTCGCCTGCGCCGGGTTGAAGCCGAGCGGGTCGTCGAGGATGCTCACGCCGGGCTTGAGCGACGAGGTCACCATCCAGTAGATGGGGTAGAGGAAGGCGGCGGCGGCCAGCAGCATCGCCAGGTACCCCAGCGCCCGGCGGGCCCGGAACGCGGGCTCGGTCCGGCGCCCCCGGATCGCGGGGACGCTCAACGCGCTACTCACTGCTCCTCCTTCGAACGCAGCACTCGCACGGCGATCAGGGACAGCAGGAAGACCAGGATGACGAGCAGGAAGGAGTTCGCCGCGCCGGTGCCGAGATCGGAGTTCTGGATGTGCTGATACAGGTAGAGCCCTGATGTCGTGGTGCTGTTGTACGGACCGCCCTGGGTCAGGACGTAGGGCTCAAGGAACATCTGCGAAATGCCCAGTGTCGAGATCACCAGGAAGAAGCCGATGTGCCTGCGCACCATAGGCACGGTGATCGACCAGAACATCCGCGGGGCGCCGGCGCCGTCGAGCGACGCGGCCTCGTAGAGGTGATCGGGGATGGACTGCACCGCGGCGAGCATGATGATCAGCGCGAAGCCGCTGGTCTTCCACAGGATGAACAGGGCGATTGACGGCTTGGCCCAGCTGGTGGTGGTCAGCCAGCCGACCGCCGGCAGCCCGAAGAAGCGCAGGATCGCGTTGAGCACGCCGAAGTTCTTGTCGAAGATCAGGATGAACGCCTGGGCCATCGCGGCCAGCGGGGTCACGTACGGGACGATCACGATCGTGCGCAGCGACGTGGTGAACCGCAGCCTGGCCCTGGTGAGCAGGCTGGCCGCGGCAACGGCGAGCACCGTCTGGATCGGCACGATGAGCACCCACATCACGCCGGAGTTGCCCAGCGAGGACCAGAACTGCGGATTGGTCAGCAGGTAGGTGTAGTTGCCGAAACCGACCCAGTGCAGCTGGCCCGCGCCGTGCCAGTCGCTGAAGCTCAGCTCCAGCGCGTAGATCATCGGGTACGCGCTGAAGGCCGCGAAGATCACGAAGAACGGCGCGATGAACAGGTAGCCCCACCACCAGTCGCGCGGCAGCCTGCGGCGGCCGATCCGCACGGACCGGAACGCGGGCGGCCTGGCGCCGCGAGCCGGGTCACCGGTCCGCGGCGCCGATGTTTTCCACTCAAGCAAAGACATGCCGCCTCTTTACGCGCGCTGGACGAGGTTCGTCTTGATGCCGGACACCGACTGCTTGATGACGTCGTCGACCGACATCTTGCCGTCCATCAACAGCTGGAGGTTAGCGCCTAGGTAATTGGCTGCCTGATTGAACCAGGTCGGCACGTGGTATCCGGCCGGAATGCCGAGCGAAGCCGGGGCGCCGACCTCCCACAGCGAGGTGTTGCCCAGCTGCGGCAGCGTGTTGAACAGCGACGGGCCGCTCAGCGCGCTCTTGACCGACGGCAGCGCGGTGTTCAGTCCGTTCGGGTAGACGGCATTGGGTCCGAAGACCTGCTTGATGCCTTCCGGGCTGTAGATCGCGTGCTCGTAGAACAGCCAGGCGAGCTGTGGCTGCGCCGCCTTGGCCGGGATGATGAAGGAGCTGCCGCCCATCACGCCGGAGCGCGCGCCGCCGGCGGTCCAGGCGGGCAGCTGGCTGACCCGCCAGTGTCCGGCGCTCTTCGTCAACGCGGTCTGCACCAGGAAGTTGAACCAGATCGCCCACGGCACGATGCTGATCGTGCCGTTGTCGGCCATCGCGATCTGCGCGGTGCTGGCGAACTTGGAGCGCGCGCCGAGGTTTTCGTCGGCGACCTTCTTGATCCAGGTCAGCGCATTGCGATAGGCGTCGGTGTCGATGGTCAGGTTGCCCTGCGCGTCGACGAGGCCCGCGCCCTGCTGCTGGCTGACCAGCATCATCAGCCACTGCATGCCGAGGTTCGGATCCTGCTCAAGCGGAATCGGCCGGGCGCTGGGGTTCTTGCCCTTCACCGCGCGGGCCGCGTCCAGCAGCGCGTCGTACGAGGTGAGCTGCGCAGGATTCACGCCGGCCGCGGACAGGATGTCCTCGCGGTAGAAGAACAGACCCGGGTCGGTGTCCCAGGGAATGCCGACCAGCTTGCCGTCCACCGTGTTCACGTCGAGCTTGTACTGCACGGTGTCCGCGACATACGGCTTCATCAGGCTGGTCAGGTCGTACAGCTCGGCGGCCTGCGCGCCCACCGCGCCATCGGCGGCGAACGAGCCGTCGGGCACGCCGGTGCCGCTGATGAGCGTCGGTGCGAGCTTGGTGCCCACATCGACTCCGACCAGGTTCAGCTTGACCTGCGGGTACTTGGCGCTGAACGACGGCAGCACGGTCTTGAAGACCTTGAGCAGGTCGTCGTCGTTGAACCAGAGTGTTGCTTCGCCCTTCGCGGCGGCGGCGCTCGGCGCGGCGCTGAGCGCTTTCGTGTTGCCGGAACTGCCGCCGGGGGCGCAGGCGCTGAGCGCCGAGAGGCCGGCGGTGCCAAGGCCGGCGAAACCGAGCAGCTTGAGTGTGCCGCGCCGGGAGATTCCGTGCGTGGGCAGGTCGTTCGTTGACATGATGGGTCTCCCTTGACCTTGCAGATTGACGTTCAGTGCGTGCTAGCGGTGGCCGCCTGCACGACGGTCCAGCTGTGCGGCGGCAGGGTGATGCAGCCGCTGCGCCCCTCTTCGGCGGCGGACACGCTCAGCGGGGTAAGGCGCAGATCCGCCGCGGTCGCACGGTCTCGTGGTCCGCGATCGTCGGCGGCGATGTGCAAGGCGGAAAGGGTCATCCACCGTTCAAAACCGGAATGCTTGAGGTCGACCGTGACCGGGTGCGGCGCACGGTTGGTGAGGAAAACGGCGACGTCACCCGTCGTCGGGTCGTGCGTCGCGGACGCGGCCACGGCCGGCACGTCGCCGTAACGTCGCGTCGCCAGTTCGGTCGCGCTGACCCGCGTCACCAGGCTGTGGCCGCGCGCGGCTGAAGCGACGGCTGCGAAAGGGTGGAACGTCGGCTGGCGCCAGATCGCCCCGCCCGGCTCGGTCATGATCGGGGCGATCACGTTCACCAGCTGGGCCAGGCACGCGATCTTCACCCGGTCGCTGTGGTTCAGCAGACTGGAGAGCAGATCGCCGACCACCACCGCGTCCAAGGCCGCGTACTGATCCTCGATGCGCGGGCCGGCGATGTCGATGGCCATCGCCTCGCTGCCGGGATAGCGGCTCTGGTACCAGACGTTCCACTCGTCGAACGAGATGTTGATCTTCCGCCGCCGCTTGCTGCGCCGGCGCGCCGCGACTGCGTCGATCGTCGCGGTCACGTCCTCGATGAACGAGTCCATCGAGGCGCCGGAAGCCAGGAAGCTGGCCCGGTCCCCGTCGTGTTCCTCGTAGTAGGCGTGCATCGAGATGTAGTCGATGTGCTCCCCCGCCGCCTCGAGGACCGCGGACTCCCAGTATCCGAACGTCGGCATGTCGTGCGACGAGCTTCCGCACGCCACCAGTTCGATGTCCGGGTCGACCAGCCGCATCGCCTTCGCCGCCTCGGATGCGAGCGCGCCGTACCGCTGCGCGGTGGTGTGGCCGGTCTGCCAGGGGCCGTCCATCTCGTTGCCCAGGCACCACAGCTTTACCTCGTGCGGCTTGAGCGCGCCATTGCGGCGGCGGCGCTCGGACCACTCGGTGCCCTCGGGGACGTTGCAGTACTCGACCAGCGCCGCCGCGTCGAGCACGCCGGCGGTGCCGAGGTTGACCGCGAGCATCGGCTCCACCCCGCGCGCCCTGGCCCAGGACATGAACTCGTCCGTGCCGACCTGGTTCGTCTCGATCGAGCGCCAGGCCAGGTCAAGCCGTCGCGGCCGCTGCTCGCGCGGGCCGATGCCGTCGCGCCAGTCGTACCCGGACACGAAGTTGCCCCCGGGATAGCGCACGAGCGTCACCCCGAGTTCGCGCACCAGAGCGGAAACGTCGCCGCGAAAGCCCTCGGCGTCCGCGCTCGGGTGCGTCGGCTCGTAGATCCCGGTGTACACGCAGCGGCCCATGTGCTCGACGAAAGATCCGAACAGCCTGTGGTCCACCGCGCCGCGGTGATGTTCGCGGTCGAGGGCGACTACTGCGGCGCCGGGCTCAGTCATGTGCTTTCCTCGCATCGGTCCAAGCGCCGATCCGGTCGTGCCGGTGCGGCGGGTTCACAGGGCGGCCCCTGGTTGGTTCCTACGTTGTACCTGGCGTACCCTGGCCCGTCAAGACCGCATCGACAAGTCGTTGTAATGGCGATGACAACCCGCTGGGTCGGCTGCGACGAGTACAATCCCGAATTCGAACGGGGCGTCGAGGAGGAGAAACAGTGGGCGAACCCACGTTGCACGACGTCGCGAACCGCGCTGGCGTGTCGATCAAGACCGTGTCCAATGTGCTTCGCGGAGTCAGCTCCAAGGCTTCGGCGGCGACCGCTGCGCGCATCTACGCGGCGATCGAAGAACTCAACTATCGGCCGAACCTCGCCGCGCGCCGGCTGCGCACCGGGCACTCCGACGTGATCGCCCTCGCCGTGCCCGATCTACGCAACCCGTACTTCGCGGAGCTGTCGGCCTCCATGATCAAGGCCGCTCGCGACGCCGGGTACACCCTGCTCATCGAGGAGACGGGCGGCGACGCCGACATCGAGCTGAGCGCCGCCGAGGGCCTGCACGACCCGATGATCGAGGGCGTGATCCTCTCCCCGCTCGCCATCGACCCGGCGAAACTCGCGGCCCGCACCCGCCGGCTCCCGCTCGTCCTGCTCGGCGAACGCGACTACCCGAGCCAAGGCGATGACCACGTGCTGTTCGACAACGTCGAGGCGTCGTACCGCATCACCGAGCACCTGCTACAGCAGGGCTACCGGCGCATCGCGGTGATCGGACGCCAGGACGACCCGCCGCACGCGACCGCCGTCAAGCGTCTTAACGGTTACCAGGCCGCGCTGCGTAAGGCCGGGATCCGCTACCAGAAGCAGCTGGCGCCCACGGTACCGGGCGCACCCTACGGCAAGGCGATGGGCGCCGCAGCTGCTCACAAGCTGTTCGACCTGCCGAAACGGCCGGACGCGGTGTACTGCTTCGCCGACGTCTTGGCGCTCGGCACGCTGCGCGCCGCGCACGAGAGCGGGCTGAGCGCCCCGGACGATTTCGGGCTGGCCGGCTTCGACGGTATCGACGAGGGCCGGTTCAGCGTTCCCTCGCTCACGACGATCGCGGTGGACTTCGCGGATCTGGCGAATCTCGCCGTGACCGCGCTGGTGGAGCGGATGCGGTCGAAGAAGTCGATCCCCGATCGGGAATTGCACTGCCGCTACGAGCTGATCATCGGGGAGAGCTCGAAGCCAAGGCCTTGACCGCGAAGCCTTGACGCACCGGGTTGCCGCGGGTACAAGTGTCAGGTACAACGTAGGAACCTACCGGGAAGCCCGTTGGGGGTTCCTCGCGGGAACCCACCCCGGAACCTCGAGCTGTTCGAGGCGCGCGCCGCCACCCCGCTTCCACTCCCCTCACCCGAAAGCAAGGTGAACTCATGCGTCGACGCTGCCGCATGCCCCGCTGGCGATCCGTGTCCCTGCTCTCGATACTCTCGATGCTCGCCGGGCTGCTCGGCCTCACCGTGTTGGCCGCCGGGCCCGCCGCGGCCGTGACCACCGGCAACGGCTCCCTGGTCTACGCCTCCCCCGCGCAAGGCTCCTTCCCGGACAAGGGTGGGGCCACGTACTCGAAGATCATCGTGCTCAAGCACAGCGGATCGTCGAACGGCACCATCCTGGTCACCTACGACCAGCTCACCTGGGTCAACGGCGTGCAGGTCTACCCGATCTACCGCAGCACCGACAACGGAGCGACCTGGTCGCACCTGACCGACATCGTTCCCTCCAACAACTTCTCCACGCTGACCCGCACCTCGCAGCCCTTCCTCTACGAGGTGCCGCAGGCCACCGGCGGACTCGCCGCCGGAACGCTGCTGCTGGCCGGAAACATCATGCCGAGCGATAAGTCGAGCACTCGTATCGTGATCTACAAGAGCACGGACCACGGCGGCACGTGGAGCCTGCTGAGCACGGTCGACACCGGTGGCCCGGCGACGTACGACCCGAGCCCGACCTCGACGACCAGCTCCATCTGGGAGCCGTCGCTGAACATCGACGCGAACGGAGACCTGGTCTGCTACTTCTCCGACGAGCGGCAGAAGGTCTACGACAGCAGCGGCAAGGACACCTCGACCAGCGTGCTGCAGGCGGTCTCGTACCACGTCTCCACGGACGGCGGCCAGACCTGGGGCGCAGAAGGCAACGTCGCCGCCATCCCCGACGACAGTGACCGGCCGGGAATGATCACCGTGACCAAGCTGGGCAACGGGCAGTACATGGCGACGTATGAGGTCGTCAACCAGCCGAGTCAGAGCCTGAATACGGCCGTCGTCTACTCCAAGCTCTCCAGTGACGGCATCACCTGGACCGCCAGCAGCCTCGGCACGCAGATCAAGCTGGCGAACGGGCGCGGCATGGGCTCTTCGCCGTTCGTCAGGTGGGTTCCGGCCGGCGGCCCCAACGGCACCGTGATCGTCTCGTCGAAGTGGGCCGTGGACAGCAGCGGCAACATCAGCGGCGGCGAGAACTTCTACGTCAACTACAACTACGGCCAGGGTTCCTGGGAGCAAATGCCGTACGCGGTCACGTACGACGCGTCGGACACGCAGGGCGGCTACTTCGCGGGCTTCGCGCAGTCCTTCGACACCAGCGTGGATGGCCTGACGCTGTATCAGGCGACGGACGTGGAGAACACCACAAGCGGCCAGAACGATGTGCGCGTCGGCAGCGTCCCGCTCAACGCGCACCACTATGAGGCCGAGCGCGCCACGATCACCGACGCCACGGTCGTCTCGCACGCTGACGCCGACGGCGGCAGCAAGGTCGGCTACATCAACAACGCGGACAGCTCCGTGTCCTTCACCCACGTCAACGTGCCCACCGCGGGCACCTACACGGTCAATGTCCGCTACGACAACGGGACCGGCGCGGCGAGCAGCCACAGCGTCAGCGTGAACGGCGGCACGGCGTTCAGCCTGAGCTATCCGGCTACCGTCGACTGGGCTCGGTACCAGTGGGCGCAGTTCACCACGACCCTCAATGCCGGGAATAACACCATCACCTTCACGCACAACTCCAGCTACGCCGAGCTCGACGCCATCGACGTGTACCAGAGCGGCGCGGCGTCGTACGGCGAGTTCAAGCTGGTGAACCGAAACAGCGGCAAGTACCTGGAGATCCCGAACGCGAGCACGACGTCCGGAGCCCAGGCCGACCAGTGGGGCGACACGAACAACCCGACCCAGGTCTGGCGAGTCACACCCACCTCGTCGGGCACGTCCTACACGCTCACGAACCTGAACAGCGGCAAGCTCCTGGACATCGCCGGCGCTTCGACGGCGAACGGGGCCGCAGCCGTCCAAGAACCGGCCAGTGGCGCGTCCTCGCAGGACTGGACCTTCGCGGCGAGCGACTCAGGCTACGGATACGTGACCAACCTCAACAGCGGCAAACTCCTCGAGATCTACCAGAACTCGACCGCCAATGGAGCCGTCGCCGACCAATGGGGCGCCACCGGATACAACTGCCAGCAATGGTGGCTGACCAAGCAGAGCATCCAGTAACCAGCCACCAACTCAGATAACTCGTCGCCGGGCCGCTGCCCTTGATCGGTGCCGCAGCGGCCCGGCGATGTCTGAACGGCTGCGCCGCCCCGCCGAGCCCGTTGCGTTCGGCGACGGCCCCGCCTCCCGCGAGGACGCCGCCGACGCGTGGGCTCGAAACCACGATGCGGAGCCGACGAGGAAACGTCGTTGCCGCTTGAATTCGGCCAGCGGGAGGCATCCTCGGTGCGCACGGTAGCGCTCTGTACACGCCCTGACGGCTTCAACGCGGTCCAGTCGACCGATTGGCTCTGTCTGTATCAGACCGTCCGATCGTCGACGTGCAACTTTCGGCACTTCCGGCAGTTCCGCCGTCTCTGCTGAGCGAGGAATGGCAGGTCTCCCCCGAGCGCGCGCAACGCGCCCGACGCCGGCACTGGCAGGTTCTTGACCCGCCACAGTGAGCGGCGCAAACATCCCATCACCTTCCGTGTTGGCGCTCACAAGCTTGGGCGTCAAGACGGCGTTTGCATTGACCGCTCTCGGTTCCGCACGAAGAGGTCCCATGCTCAGATCACGGTCCGTCAAATCCCACCCGCCCGGCCGCCGCTCTCGCAATGGGCGCCTGGCCGGCACCTGGACGACCGACGACACCGACCCGACCCACTCCACTCTCAACTGAACCACTGCGGCTGACCCCACACGCCGCGACAGCGTCGCGCACCGCCGGACAGCACGACGCGAACCATACAGCCCCTCACGCTCCAGGAGCCCACGAGTGAAACCTAACGACCAGATGAAACGACCATGGGTCGCTGCGGCGGCCGCGATCACACTCGCGGCCGCCGGCCTGAGTGTGATGGCCGTGACCTCCGCCCAAGCGGCGTCCGGCTGTCAGGTCTCGTACACGATCAGCAGCCAGTGGCCCGGCGGCTTCGGCGCGAACGTGACCGTCACCAACCTCGGCAGCCCGATCAGCAGCTGGAACCTGTCCTGGTCCTTCACCGCGGGGCAGAGCATCCAGACGCTGTGGAACGGCAGCTACACCCAGTCCGGCGGCAAGGTCACCGTCACCAACCTCTCCTACAACGGCTCGATCGGCTCCGGCGCGAACACGAGCTTCGGGTTCAACGGCGCCTGGAACGGCAGCAACCCGGTCCCCGCCGACTTCACCCTCAACGGCACCGTGTGCACCGGCTCCGTCACCAGCGCCAGCCCCACACCGACACCCAGCACCACCCCGACGCCGAGCCCGACGCCGACGACCTCGGCGTCCTCCTCCCCTTCGTCCTCCCCATCCCCGTCGTCCTCCTCGACTGGAGGCAGCTGCTCTCTTCCGTCGAGCTACCACTGGACCTCGACCGGGCCGTTGGCGACGCCGGCCAACGGCGATGTCTCGCTCAAGGACTTCACCGACGTCGTCTACAACGGCAAACACATCGTCTACGGCTCGAACGTCAACGGTTCGGGCAACTACGGCTCGACCGGCTTCGCCCCCTTCACCAACTGGTCGGACATGGCCTCCGCCCAGCAGACCGTGATGAACAACGCCGCGGTCGCCCCCACGCTGTTCTACTTCGCGCCGAAGAACATCTGGGTGCTGGCCAATGAGTGGGGCGCCTGGCCGTTCAGCTACCGCACCTCCAGCGACCCGACCAACGCCAACGGCTGGTCCGCACCGCAGGCGCTGTTCACCGGCAGCATCGCCAACTCCGGCACCGGCCCGATCGATGAGACCCTGATCGGCGACGGCACGAACATGTACCTGTTCTTCGCCGGCGACAACGGCAACATCTACCGCGCCAGCATGCCGATCGGGAACTTCCCGGCCAGTTTCGGCAGCAACTACACCACCGTGATGAGCGACTCGACCTACAACCTGTTCGAGGCGGTCCAGGTCTACAAGGTCGCCGGCCAGAACCAGTACCTCATGATCGTCGAGGCGATCGGCGGCAGCGGCTACCGCTACTTCCGCTCCTACACCGCCACCAGCCTCAGCGGCTCATGGACCCCGCAGGCCACCAGCGAGAGCAACCCCTTCGCCGGAAAAGCCAACAGCGGCGCCACCTGGACCAACGACATCAGCCACGGCGACCTGGTACGCAACAACCCCGACCAGACCATGACCATCGACCCCTGCAACCTACAGCTGCTCTACCAAGGCAAGGACCCCTCCGCCAACCAGTCCTACAACCTACTGCCCTGGCGACCAGGCCTCCTGACACTGCAGCACTGAGAGTAAGAAGCGGCGTCCGGGAACACACATCCCCGACGCCGCCGACTCCCTCTGTGGCCGGCGGTGGGATGGATGACATTCGGCACGCGCACACATTTGCGATTGTGCTCCGTCTCGAGTGATCACCAAGCCCTGTCCCGCAGACAGCAACCCGCCAGATGGTTTGAATCGAGCGGATGGAGACTGGGAAATGCACCGCGGGTGACGACGAACTAGCGTGGGCCTTCGCGCCGCGGAGGCCCACGCTCTGCTTTACTGCCTCAGCGTCGCTTGTGTGTCAGCCTTGGAAGTAGCCGACGAGCAGCAAAGGCATGGGCGCACGGCTCGACTGGTACAGAACCCGCAGGCATCGCAGGTAGCGTGAAAACGGTGACCGCGGCCGCGCTCTTCCCGACCGCGGCCAGCGCGTCCGCAACGCACCACACCGCGCGCGACGGTGTCGTCTTTGCACAGAACGACAGCCTGACCGGAAACCAGGTCATCGCTTTCGACCGGGCAGCGGACGGCAGCCTGACCCAGGCCGGCAGCTACGCCACCGGCGGTCTCGGCGGCCAGCTGACTGGCTCGGTTGTGGACCACACCGCCTCCGAAGGCGCCGTGGCCTACGACGCGGCAGCGCACCTGCTGTACACCGTCAACGCCGGCAGCACCATCACCGTCTTCGCCGTGCACGGCGACCAGCTCACCCGCCTGCAGGTGATCAGTTCGGGCGGCCAGTTCCCGGTCAGCATTACCACGCACGGTTCGCTGGTCTACGTGCTCAACGCCCGCGACGGCGGCTCGATCAGCGGTTACCTGCGCGTAGGGCGCAGGCTGGTGGCGATACCGGCCTGGCACCGCGAGCTGGGCTTCAATCCGAATCCGAGCCCTGAGTTCACCAGCACCCCGGCGCAGATCTCCTTCTCCCCCAACGGCTCCCAGCTGATCGTCTCGACCAAGGGCGACGGCAACAGCTTCGCGGTCTACGGTGTCGGCGTCCTCGGTCCCGCGGCCCAGCCGACCATCACGACGCTGCCGGGCACCGTGCCCTTCGGCTTCGGCTTCGGCCGCTACGGACACCTGGTCACCAGCGAAGCCGCCACCGACGCGGTCGCCACCCTCGCCCTCGGCCGCCACGGCACGCTCACCGCGCTGGATACCGCGCTGACCGGCCAGGCCGCGACCTGCTGGGCCGTCGTAGTAGGCGACAAGGTGTTGCGCTCGACGAGCACCCGGCCGAGCTTCGCCTCGTCCAGTAACGCAACACCGCTCACGGAATGGTCGGCGGCCGTGATCATCACGCGACGCGCGCCAGAGCCAATTTCAACGAGCCCGATCAAGTCGATAGCGCGTTCGGCCCGGGCAGGTTGATCGTGCCCGCAGAGCGCCCCGCCGTGTCTGTATCCACCCGTTTCGGTGCGGTGGCGCTGCCGATGATCAGGGGGCGTACGAAGGAGGGCGCTGCCGGGAACTCGCCGTGCTCGATCTGGTCGGGGACGAACCCTGCCTCCCTGATCGACTCCAGGGTCGGCCGGTTGCAGTCACAGCCGACCATGAACTGGTTGAGCCAGTTGACCCGGTTCTGCCGCCGGGCGAGTCTCACATCGTCAGAGCGGACGTGTTCGAGGAACAGCAGGCGGCCGCCGGGGCGCAGCACGCGGATCAGCTCGCGTAGGGCGCGCTGCTGGTCATCGACGCCACACAGCACCAGGGTGGAGACGGCGGTATCGAAGCTGTCGTCCTCGAAGGGAAGGTCCTCGGCCGGCGCGCGAAGCACGGTAGCCAGCGGCGCTCGTTCGGCGGCGTGCCGCTGCAACCGGCGCACCATGGGCGGTTCGGGTTCGGTGACGGTGAGCGCGGTGACCTCGGCCGGGTAGTGGGCCAAGTTGTGGCCGGTACCGCCGCCGATCTCGATCACACGCCCGTCGGCCTGCGCGATCAGGCGCTGGCGCAACTCGCGCAGGCCCTGCTTCTCACCCTTGGCCATCATGCGGTCGTAGGTCGCGGCGAAGATCCTGCTTCGGATGCTCATGAGGTGCCTCCATTCATCCAACACCTACCGGTCGATGGATTCGACGCTAGTGACAGACGAGGTGGCGGCGCATGGGGCAGTTGCCTCATCTATTCGAGCAGGCCGTTGCGGACCGCGAACAGGCATGCGGCGGCGCGCGAGCTCGCGCCGGTCTTGGTGTAGATGTGCTCGATGTGGTTGCGGGCCGTCTTCGGTGAGATGACCAGCTCACCCGCGATCTGTCTGCTGGAGCGCCCGCGGGCGAGCAGCCGCAGCACGTCGATCTCGCGACCGGTCAAACCGGCCGGTCCCTGGCTGCGTCCGGGCGTGTCTCTGGCTCTGGTTCTGCGCTCACCGGCCGCATCCAGCACGGCCGCGACCGCCGCCGCGTCCAGCCGTCCAGCCCGCACCTCGTCGCACAGCAGGTCGCCCGCCTGCTTCGGGGCGAGTGCGGCCCGGTGCGCGCGCGGCTCGATCATCGACTGGTACGCATCGGCCGCCCCCAGGATCCGGGCCGGTCTGTTGATTGCGCCGCCGGCGAGGCCTCGTGGGTAGCCCGTGCCGTCCAGGCGCTCGCGCACCTGTACCGCGACCGCGCCCAGCGGCGCGAGCGAAGGGGACTGGTCCAGCATCCGCTCGGTCAGGTACGGGTGCAGTCGCACCCGCTCCCACTCTCCGGCGCCCAGCGGGCCCGGCTTGTCCCAGATCGCGTTCGACACCCCCAGCCGGCCCAGGCCGCACACCAGCGCGGCCCGGTGCAACAGCGTGCTCTCGCCGGGATCCATGTCCAGCGCTGCTCCCGCCGCGTCGACGAGCCTGCCCACGGCCCGGGCATGGCCGAGCGTGTACGGCGATTTGAGATCGACGAAGTCGGCGACGGCCAGCAGTGCGGCATCGAACTGCTCGGGGGTCAGCCGCACCCCGAGCGCCGGCTCCGCGCTGATCACCGCCTCCCAGGTGCGGGCGGCCTCCAGGCCGTCGAACACAACCTGCGGGCTGCGGCACAGCACGGTGGCCACGTGCGGGTCGAACTGCCTGCCGGAGCGGCGCCGCGCGACTTCGACGGCTGATCGGGTGCCGCCGATCCGGTGGGCGACCTCGGCGAATTCCGCCAGCTGCGCCAGGCGGGCGGCCACCGGCACCTGCTCGCCCCGCAGCCTGCCCGGCCAGCCGTGCCCATCCCACTGTTCGTAGGCGGCGCCCACCGCCTCGCTCACATCCTGCGGAAGGCTCAACCGCCCGGCCAGGTCGCGAGCCAGCACCGCGTGGTTGCTGATCATTCCGTCGATTTCACGCCAGCCGCCGAGCGTGAACTCCAGCCCCACCCGGAACCGGTGAAGCATCGGGCTGCCCGCTCCGACCATCCGCAGCGCTGCGGCCGCGCCCAGAACAGAGCGCGGCTCATACCGGTACTTTCCGGATTTCAACGCGATGTCGTCGCCGAACCACTTCGCCTGCTCGTGCGCATCCGAGTGGCACCCGACGTTGACGAGCAGGGCCGTGTAGTAGACCACCGCTCGATCCCGCTCGTCGAGGCCGAGCAGGTCCGCCAGCCGCAGCGCGATCAGGCATTGGCGCAGCACGTGCTCCATGGGCTGCCCGAACCCCAGGTCGATACCGAGCGAGAGCGCCGCGACCAGTTCGGCCAGACGCACATCCTCCCCCGCCCCGGACTCGACGAGATCCACGCCCTCCACGCTACCCGCGCCCTTTGTCCGCCGACAGCTGGGAGAGCCAGCACGGCCCCGCGGACCGCGCCCCGGCACATCCCAGACGCACCGAACTGAGGGGCTCGTTGAAACTCGTTGAAATCGGCTCTGGCGCGCGTCACGTGATGATCAGTGTGGTCCTGCGCCTGGGTTGGCGGTCGCGTGCGGTCACCGGTCAGGGTGGATTCCGCTTTCTGGACTGGACGTCCAGGAAACGCTGTGCCAGATGCTGGATAGAGCCGATACGTCGGCGGCCGACCAGCGTACGGCAACCGCCTCGCTCCTGCAGGACCACACCCCAAGCCCCAGCACGCGGCGTGGGGCCGGAAACTGCTGTGCCTCGAACCGAACCCCGACGCAGCGCCCGTCGTCTCGTGGATCTTCCAGCAGCGCCTTGACGGTCACACCCTCGCTAGGATCACCCAGCCCTCAACGACACCGGGATTCCCTGCACCTCGGCCGCAGACCCTGCCCGTAATCGGCATCGGCCTGCCATCGCCTGGCAGATCCCCACCGTGCAGGCGATCCTGGCCAATCCCGTCTACACCGGCCACGCCGGGTGGAAGCGCGCCGTCACCGAACACGAACTGCTCGACGAGGACAACCTCGCCCTGGGCTTCTCCCAGTACGTTCACCGCACCACCCCGGACCAGTAGGTCATCTCCATCCACCTCGCCACGAGGCCCTCGTCAGCGAAGAACACTTCATCGCCGTCCAGGAGATCGACAGCCCGCGCCGACTGGGCCGCCGAGCGCAACGACGGCAACCGCGCCGCAGCGCAGGCTATCTCGACGGGCAGGCTCCGTTTCCCCAGCGTGCCGCGCGTAGAACTGGTCTGCAATCAGCGTCCTGTCCGTGCCGTAGCTGTGGCAAGCATGCAGGCAACTGCTTGTACAGGTGAACTTGCGCCCGGACTGCTGCGCTACGACCTCAGCGCACGGCCGTCACTACGTGTGCTTGGATCTTGCCGTCCACCACGCCTGACCCGAACCGCCGGGCGATCGCCCTCGCTGCGATGTCGGTCGCTTCGCCGAGCCGCGACTCGGCGCGGGCCTCGATTTCATTGCGCAACGGCGTCCCGTGGCAGTACGCCACCGCCGACACTCGAGCGGACGCGGCGCGACTGCGCGAAGCAACAGTGCTGACTTCGAGCGGGCCGCGGAACCCGCCAGCGCGCACATCCCGCGTAACCTCGGCAAGATCGTGATATCCGTGCGGTGTGCGAGCCAGGAACCGAGGCGGGTCCTCAGGAAAGTGGGCGCCGAGGGCCGTGGTTACCACGTCCGCGAACTCGTTCTCCTCAATGCGATCCCAGACGCTGAAAACGAGGACACCACCGGGGCGCAGAACGCGATACGCCTCGCGGAACGCCGCAGCCTTGTCGGCAAGGAACATGAACCCGAATTGGCACACCACCGCGTCGAATTGTCGGTCGCGGAACGGCAACTGCTGGATGTCCGCCTGCCGCCACCGCACAGGGCGCGCGGTCCCGATCGCATCCGCCAGGTCCAGCATCGCCTGATTCAAGTCGGTGGCGACGATGGAGACGCTCTCAGGCAGCACGCAGGCCAGTTGCCTGGTCGCGACGCCCGTACCCGCGGCGAGCTCGAGAACCCGGGTGAGCGGCCGCGAGGCGGCGAGTCGATGTGCCAGATCGACGGCGTACGGCTCGAAGATCAGCGGGACGAGGTACTCCTCGTAGATCGCCGCGATCGAGCCGGTGAACGCCTTGTCGTTATCGGGACCGTTCAAACTGGCCTCCTCCCCCAGCGCCCGCGTGGCTAGCGCCGAGCGCTCGACGGATGTCACCTGCTCTTGGGACCAGGCAAACCGGGCGTCGCTTGTCGCACGAGCGGGAACGCGTGGTCGAGGCTGCGGCACTCACAGCAGCCCTACGCCGAAGAAGGCTCGCGACGCTTCGGAAGCACGTGTTGCGGCGTCGCCTGCGGGTAGCAACCCTGCGGCGTGTCCCCGTCTCCGCCAATGGGCACACTCGCCACCGCATCCGGTGCGCGCTTCGATTTCAGGCGTTCGGGATGAGCACGGCAACGGGGATCGTGCGTCCCGCTTTCTGCTGGTACTTGGCGAAGAACGGGAATCTGGTAAGTACCACCTCGCTCCACAGCCTGTCTCGTTCCGCGCCGTGGGCGATCCGGCCGTCAACCTCCTGGATCTGGTGCCGGATCTGGATCCTGGCCTGACCTGCGGCGGCAAGATTGCGAATCCACTGCGGTTCCTGCTTGCTGCCGCCTCCTGAGCCGACGACCAGATACTCGCCGTTGTACTCGAAATAGCTGACGGCGACCGTGCGCGGCTGACCGGTCTTGCGTCCGGCTACCGTCAGCAGGAGGACATCGGTGCCGCGCGCTTTGCCGCCGATCCGGCCGTTGGACCGCCGGTAAAGCCAGACGGCGGTCGCGTTGGCAGCATGCAAAGCCTTTTTCATCACCGAGTTCATCGAACCTCCTCTCCTCAAACGAACTTAACGGCATCAATCCAGCGGTCAGCGGTCAGCCGCGGTCGGCTGCCGGTCGGCGACCCAGACATCGACCACGTCGAGGCGGGTCATCGGCGGCTCGGGCGGGCGGAAACCCAGAGCATTGACCAGCACCTTGTCGACCACCGGGTGCAGGCGCTGCTCGACGAACCGGTCCCAATCCGCTTCGGCACGCCACACGTCCACGTAGCGCAAGCCGGACTCCGTCCGATAGGCCACGTGGCTGATCAGGCCCTCGGGCAGGTGCGGTCCGACGCCCTCTTTGATCTCGGCGTAGACATCCGGGCCGATCGGCACCTCGTAAGTGAACGCGAAGGTCATCGTGCATCTCCAATCAATTTGTCCGAAGTCGTTTCGGACGAATACTGGTAGCGTGCTCCCCGTGACCACCGATGGCAAGCCCCGAGTACACACGAACCGCGGCTACGACGTGAGCAAACGCCGCGAGCAGGCCGGCCTGCGCCGCGAACGCATCCTGCAGGCCGCCCAAGAGCTGTTCGTCCAACTGGGCTACCCCGCCACCACCATGGCCGCCATCGCCGCCCGCGCCGAGGTCGCGGTGGACACCGTCTACGCATCGGTCGGCTCCAAGCCCGCGTTGTTCAAGCAGCTGGTCGAAACCGCGATCTCCGGCACTGGCCAAGCGGTCCCGGCCGAGCAGCGCGACTACGTGCGAGCCATCCGCGGGGAACCCGAGGCCGCAGCGAAACTCCGCATCTACGCCGCAGCCCTGATCGCGATCCACGCACGCCTGGCCCCGCTGCTGGCGGTCGTCCAAGCCGCGGCGTTCCACGCCCCCGAAATCTCCAGCCTGTGGAACGAGATCGCTGACCGACGTGCCGCGAACATGCGCCTTCTGGCCGCCGACCTCGTCGACACCGGCCAACTGCGCCCTGACCTGACCGTCGACGAGATCGCTGACATCATCTGGGCGACCAACTCCGCCGAGTTCTACCTGCTACTTGTCCGCGGCAGGGCCTGGGACCCTAACCGCTTCGCATGCTTCCTCGCCGACACCTGGTGCCGACTACTGCTCACGCCATGAGCCGGGACGCCACGTCGACACACGGGCACGATTCAATTCAACAGCGGCTCAGTCTTCATAACCAAGGTGCAGCAAAAAGCACGCAGACTCTAAGCTCTGGGTCGATCCATCACGCGCCCGCGCGTGAGCGCTTCGCGTTCATCAACCGGCTACGCGATCGGTTCAGCGTGAAGCGCCTGTGCCGCGTCACTGTAACGGACCGCGGCAGCTTCTACGGTTGGGTCCGCGCCCAGTCTCGCCGAGACCAGAGGGCATACCACGAGCACGCGCTCACCAAGCGGATCGTGGAGATCCACACAACGCATCCAGCCTACGGGGCGGAGCACATCACCCGAGAACTGGGGCGCCAGGGCATCAAGGTCGGCCGGCGCATAGTGACGCGGCTGATACGGGCGAACGGCATCGCCGGGATCACGCGGCGTAAGCGCCGAATCCTCACGAAGCCAGATAAGCGCGCGGCCGTCCTCTCGGACCTGATCCGGCGGGAGTTCACCGCGCCGATGCCCGGTTCGAAGTTGACCGGGGACATCAGCTGCTTCCCAACCGGCGAGGGCTGGCTTTACGTCGCGACCGTCCTGGACCTGTGCAGCAAAGAGCTGATTGGATACGCGAGCGCGCCGCACATGCGAGCACAACTGGCCATCGACGCGACCACGACAGCGCACGACAGGGTGCTCGTCACCGGTAACGCGATCATGCACACCGACCGCAGAGCGCAATATCGGTGAGCGCTGGCCGCGTCCATGTCCCGGCCGGCACCAAGGATCACTGGGGTTTGAGGTCCTGGTTGGTGCCGGGAGCGTTCTTGCAGGGCCATTGGTCAAGTTGCTGGCCCTGGTTGCTGCCTGCGCCGTAAACGTCCAGGCACAGGCCGCTGTTCTGGTTCTTGAACTGCCAGGATCCGTCGGACTGCTGCTGGGGCAGCCACTGGCTTGCCGGGTTGCCGTTGACGGGCTCTTGCACGATGTCGGGCTGGCCTTGAGACGTTGAGCTGTTGAGCACGGTGACGTCTTGGCCGGAATTGCGGATCTGCAGTTCGCCGTAGCCGCCGGAGGTCGGTACGAACTGGAACTGCTGGTTGCTTCCGCTGTTGCAGGCCCACTGGTCGATGACCGCCCCGGAGCTGGAGCCCGCGCCGTAGTTGTCAAGGCACAGGTTGTTGCTGGCGATGACGAGGGCGTGGTAGCCGGACGGGTAGCTGCCCGTGCCACCGGTGCTTCCAGAGTCGCTGCCGGTCACAACGGCGGTGCCGGTGACGTTGACGGCGTCGACCTGTAGGTAGCTGCCGCCGGTCTTGACGACCTTGAGGGTGTGGGTGCCGCTGGTCAGTCCACTGACGCTGTAGAGCGTCTGCTGGGCCTGGGTGGTGGAGCCGTTGGCGTTGACTGCGCTCTTGTCGGTGCCGTCCAGGTAGACCTCGGCTGTGCCCTCGCCGCTGCTCTTCTCGCCGATCCAGGAGACGCCGGTGCCGTTGAACTGCACGGAGAAACTGTCGCCGTTGTTCGTGGTCTGATGTACGCCGTTGTCGTAGTCGCCGGCGCCGCGGTCCCCGCTCCAGGACCAGCCAGACCCGGTGTAGTTGACGCATAGGCAGGTGTCATCCAGCGTCCCGGTGAGCGGCGCGACCTGTGAAGGTGGCCCGGCGCTGGTGATCACGGCCTGGGCGCCGGCCGGCCATTGGCCGTTGGGCACGATGGTGGCCTGGGTGAAGCTGGTGTTGTTCGGGACGACGGCGCGGTAGGTGGGGTTGTCCGAGTAGTTGGTCGGGCCGACGGTGATGTTGTTGACGGTGGGCTGGTCGTAGTACATCCAGTCTTGGCCCGACCAGCGGATGACGTTGTCGTGGTCCTGCCAGTAGGAGCTGCCTTCGTCGTGCGCGATCGTGCCCCAGTTGCTGTAGATCAGCTGGTCCTGGCACACGTTGCCGATGAGGCTCGACCAGACCGAGCCGTTGCCGTCGCCCTGGCCGCCGAGGGTGTAGATGCATTCGGCCATCACGGTGTTGCCGGCCCCGTCGCCAAGTCCGTTGTCGTAGACGTAGTTGTACGAGACCTGATTACCGCCGGCGTAGTCGTACCCGTGAGCGCAGCCCGAGCAGTACGGGGAGGCGTAGCCCCAGCCCCAGCCGACGGAGATGCCCTGCGCGGCGGAGTAGCCGACGTCGTTGTGGGAGACCGTGACATTGCGGGTATAACCGAGCAGGATGCCGCTGGTGCTCTGGAATACCACGCCGCTGTGTTCGATGAAGTTGCCGGTTACCGTGTCGCCGCTGGTCATCAGCGAGGTGGCGGTGAGGTAGTAGTCATCGACCTCGCCGACCTGCACCGCGTTGACGGCGGTGTCCAGGATCCGGCTGTTGCTGACCGTGGAGTTCTGCGTCCCGTCGCCCAAATCGATGCCGGTGTCCCCGGTGTGCGCGATGGTGTCGCCGGTGAAGGTGATGTTGCCGCCCCGCTCGACATTGATCGCCCCCGGGGTCTTGACCTGGTACCACGGGTTGCTCTCGCTCCACATGATCCCGGTCTGGTTCTCCGGGTAACCCGCGGACACCTCCGTGAGCCAGGTGTTGTACTGGAAGGTGATCCCGGAGAAGGTGATGTCGTGCGCCGGCTGGATCGCGGCCGGGATGACGACGAAGCCGTCGAGCAGCATCCACGTGCCGCTCTGCTTGACCAGCTTGATGGTGTGGCTACCCGGGGTCAGGCCGGTGACCGTGACCACGGCGTCCTCGGCGGTGCGCTGACCCGAGGTGGCCGCGCTGACCGTCTGGTTGAGCGCGCCGTCGACGTAGACCCCGATGCTGCCTTCGTCGCTGTTGAGCTCGGTCAGGGCCGTGATGCCGCTGCCGGTGAAGGTGTAGCTGACCGAGTCGCCGTTGTTCTGGGTGGAGTGCACGTCGTTCTGGAAGTCGCCGAGCCCGCGACCCGGGGAGTAGCCCCAGCCCGAACCGGAATAGGAGACCCCTGACGCGTTGTCGTTGACCGGCGCCAGGTGCCCGGGGCTGCCCTGCACGTCCACCAGATCCTGCACCACCGGCAGCTCGACATCGGCGCTCGCCATGCTCTGCCCGGGCAGCGGGATGTAGTACAGGGAGCCGCCCGCGCTATCCAGGAACCACTGCCCCGGCCGGCTCAGCAGCGCGTAGGCGTTCTCGATCCAGGTGATGTGATTGAGCGTGGGAAAGCCCTGGCCGTTGAACGGGAAGCCGACATTGCTCAGGGTTGCGTTGTAGCAGGCCTGATTCACGTTCAGGCTCGACCCGCCGCCGCTCGCCGTGATGCTGGCGAGCGGGCAGTGCAGCTGCCGCCACGGGTCGTTGTCCACGATCTCGGCCTCGGTCGGGTCGATCCACGAGCGGTACGAGCTGTCGCCGGTGGTGAACGAGGCTCCTGACTGCGAGAACCCGCCCGGGTTGATCGCGCTCTTCGTCTCCGACGCCCGCACGCCGTCCACCCACAGATCCCGAGCCTGCGTGCCGGCCGCCACCGGGGCCCGCCAAATGTTGAGCCCTGAGTTGTACTGCGACCAACCGGTCACCTGCTGCGAGCCTTCGATCACCGGGCTCTGACCCGGATACGCCTCCCAGTACACCGTGTGCCCGTTCGTGCCAGAGTCCTGCGGACCCAGCGCGAACGTGCCCGAAAGCCGGTAGGTGCCACCGGTCAGATAGACCACGATGTCGCCGCTCATCGAGCCGTTCATGCTCTCCACGACACCGCGCGCCCCGGCCAGCGAGCACGGCGCGGACTGCGAGCAGGAGGAGCCCGAGCCGGTCGGCGAGGCGTAGAGGGTGCTTTGCACCGCCGCGTGCGCCACACCGGGCATCGCGGCCGCTCCGCCCGCGTACGCGGCCAGCGAGAGCAACCCGAGCGTGGAGAGCCAGGCGACAGGCCGGGTCCGGACCCTGCGCCCGCTCATGCGTGCGTCCCCATGCCCGCGCGAAACGCCATAACGTCACGTCTCCTCGATGTGGCCGGCTCACAGCTGTGTGAGCGCTAACAGAAAATCTCGGCAACTTTCTGCCGGATCAGTGTTATCAGATTCGTTCCGGGTCCAGACATTGCTCGCTGATGGAAGACCTGTCAAGCAGTCATAGGATGTCTTTTGGTGTGCCGCGGAGTCCGCCGAGCTACGCGACAGCAACGCCCATGTCGCTGGCAATTGTGGTCGAAATAGTCCATATCATCCGCACGTCGCGACCGCTGTCGGCAGCAGCACCACGAGCCTGGCTGCGAAACATCGTATGACCACTGCGAGAAAGTTTCGCGCATCCAGCACGCATCGCCTCTGCCCGCGAGTGTGCCGAAGCAACATCGCGACGCGGACGCTTGACAGTCACGCATCGCTGCTCAATCGTCCCTGCGCGTCACCGGTGCGCAGCGACACATAGGCACCGGTCGTTGAAGCGCACAGGTGTGAACGCTGACCGCGCGCCCACCCGGACAGATCGGCGAACTTGAGGAGAAGACCCGAATGAGGCAACGAAGAGCTCTGCTGGCCTCGGGCGCCGTCGGCGCGTTGCTGCTGACCTGTGCCGCCGCAGTCACTCTGCCGAATATTGCCGCAGCCGCAGCCGCAGGCTGCAGCGTGAACTACGCCGTCGCGAGCCAATGGAATGTCGGGTTCAGCACCAACGTCACCATCACCAACCTCGGCAGCCCGATCACCTCTTGGACGCTGGCCTGGAATTTCGGGGGAGATCAGCAGATCACCCAGCTCTGGAACGGCGGCTACTCGCAGTCCGGGACCGGCGTCACCGTCAAGAACCTGTCATACAACGGGTCGATCGGCACCAACGGAACGACCAGCTTCGGGTTCAACGGCTCCTACTCCGGCACCAACGCCGTACCCGCGACCTTCACCCTTAACGGCACGGCGTGCAACGGCACCGTCGGCTCGCCCGCCCCGAGCACAACGCCGAGTTCGTCACCGTCCACGTCGCCTTCGTCCTCGCCGTCCGGCTTCCCGTCCTCCTCGCCGAGCAGCAGCCCGAGCGGCGGCGGTCCGTCCACCGCGATGGCCGCCGTAGCCGCGATGCAACCCGGCTGGGGCCTTGGCAACTCCCTCGACGCCACTCCCACCGAGACCTCCTGGGGCAACCCCGCGGTCACCAAAGCCACCTTCGACAGCGTCCGAGCCCTCGGCTACAACAGTGTTCGCATACCGGTGACCTGGTACCCGCACCTGGGAGCGGGACCGGACTACACCGTGGACCCGACCTTCATGGCCCGGGTCAAGCAGGTGGTCGACTGGGCGCTGTCCGACAACATGTACGTGATCCTCAACGTCCACCACGACTCGTGGGACTGGATCGCCAACATGACCACCGACCCGACCGGCGTGCTGGCCGAGTACAACGCGCTATGGCAGCAGATCGCCACGCAGTTCCAAGGCGAGTCCAACAAGCTGGTCCTCGAAAGCGTCAACGAACCGAGCTTCAACGGCAGCCCCAGCGACAGCCAGAGCGCGCAGATGCTCAACCAGCTCAACACCGCCTTCTTCAACGACGTACGCGAGTCGGGCGGCGGCAACGCGACACGTCTGCTCCTGCTTCCCACTCTGGGAGACACTCCGACCCAGCCGCTGATGGACAACCTGTACACCACGATCCAGTCGCTGCACGACCCGAACCTGATCGCCAGCTTCCACTACTACGGCTACTGGCCGTTCGCCGTGAACATCGCGAACGAAACCACGTTCGACACGGCTTCGCAGCAGGACATGATCAACGACTTCACCCTCGCGCACAACGAGTTCGTCGCCAAAGGCGTCCCGGTCTACGCCGGCGAGGTCGGATTGCTCAACTACGACTACACCCGCCCCGGCATCATCGAGCGCGGCGAGACGCTCAAGTACTTCGAAGCGCTCGGCTACCAGGCCCGCGCCAACGGGATCACCACCAACCTGTGGGACGCCGGCTCGTTCGTCAATCGCAACACGCTGCAACTGCGCGACCCGGGCCTGTTCACACAGATCCAGTCGAGCTGGACTGCGCGCTCTGGCACCGCGTCGTCGGACATGATCCTCGTGCCGAAGTCCTCGGCGATCACCGACCAGACGCTGACCCTGAACCTGAACGGAACCACTTTCCAAGGCCTCTACCAAGGCACCACCGCCCTGACCAGCGGAAGCGACTACGCCGTCGCTGGCAGCCAACTCACAGTCAAGGCCGCCGCACTCACCCGCCTGCTCGGCAGCCGCGCCTACGGAACCGACGCCACGCTCCAGGCCCGGTTCTCCCAGGGCGTGCCCTGGCAGATCAACCTCATCTCCTACGACACAGCCACGCTGTCGAACACGAACGGCACCACCAGTTCCTTCGCGATCCCGACGCAGTTCCACGGCGACGTGGTGGCCACGATGGAGGCCAAGTACGCCGACGGCAGCGCAGCCGGCACGGCCAACTGGACGACGTATCAGGAGTACTGGAGCGACTTCATCCCGGACTACACCAACAACGCCATCGACCTGACCTCAGACTTCTTCAACGCACTCACCGACGGGTCACGGGTGACGCTCACCTTCCACTTCTGGAGCGGTCGCACCGTGACCTACTACGTGACCAAGTCAGGAAGCTCAGTGACCGGCACTGTCAACTGAACGAGAAACAAAGACAGCGAAACGCGCACTTCAAATGTCGCCTCGCCGGCCACGGCCGCGCCGCGATCGGCGTCCTCCACCGCCTCCACGGCGTCCGTTCCCGCCGCAGCGCCGGTCCTTGACTTCCGTTTCGGCACCTTTCGTGCAGTTCCCGAACTGTATTCGCTCCCCGGCGCTGTCGTTATTCGGAAAGGGGTGGTGCTTAGTTAAGTGTCCACTGCTCGTTGCTGCCGCCCCAGCAGGTCCACAGCTGGATCAGCGCACCGTTAGCCGTGCTCTTGTTGGTTACATCGAGGCAGAGGCCTGATTGGACACCGGTGATGGATCCGTC
>NZ_DATNGK010000070.1:0-6167 GCF_035605935.1 Actinocrinis sp.
CGACCGGCGGCCGGCACGCGGCGTCGGCGTCCTCGGCGCAGCCGGAAGGTGAACCGGGAAAAGCCGAGCCGGTGGTTGAGCCGGCGAAGTCGAAGTAGCAGCAGCCGAAGCACGCGACGACGTAACGGCAGCGAAGCTAAAGAACGAGTCGGGCGATCCGGAGGGACCGTTGATGAAGGCGACCTTGCCGTTGTTCGGCACGATCACCCGGTTCGCGATTGTCTGGTTCACCGGAAGTTCAGGTCGGACACGGTCGCCTGAGCTGCCGTCGTATTAGTCGGCGGCCTTCACGTTCAGCGCGCTGTCAGGACCGGGAGCGGCCAGCCGACTCCGGCCACCTCGAGCTTGATGACGCCGCCCGCGGCTACTGCGCCCTACGCCTCGCCTCGCTGAAGAGCGCGGACATGAGTTCGGCGAGGGCGAAGGCCTAGTGGTACAACTCGCGTATACTCCGACGACTTTGCCCGCGCACCGACCCCTCCTTCTCCCCGGACGGCACGCGAATTGCCTTCGTGCGCACGGTCGACGGATTCGACCAGGTCTTCGGGCGGGCGTCCGACGGAAGTAGCACCGCGTTTCAGGTTGGCAGGGTCAACACCGTCGCGGACGCTAGTCGCGCAGGAATGATCGGCGCGAACAGCTCGATCACGCTGAGAGTCGGCGGAGTCGGCGCACCCCGGTGGCGGCGAACAGCGCGGTGACGCTGAACCTGCCCGGCCTGCCCGCGGGCACGAGCGCTGTCATCCTCAACGTGACCGTGACGGCTCCGGCGAACAGCGGCTACCTGACGGTGTACCCAGGCTCCGGCGCCGCCCCGACGACGTCGAACCTCAACTTCAGCGCGGGCGAGACGATCCCGAACCTGGTGGTCGTCGCGGTCACGAACGGAAAGGTGAGCTTCTTCAACGGCAGCTCCGGCACCGTGCACGTGATCGCAGACCTCTTCGGTGCGTACGCGCAGTGAGATAGCACAGAGCTAGCAACCGCCTGAGAAGCCGGGGCGCCCCACCGAGATGGTGTGGGCACCCCGGCTTTTTCGTCGCCGTCATTGACGGCGACTCGCGCGGCTCATGCGGCGCTGCAATTGCCGCGCTTATGGAACTTTCACCGGAAAGCGAGGGCGATCATGTCGCCGACGAGCCTGGATTCCCGGTAGCGCAGGACCAGCACTGCCGAGATTGGTCTAGTCCATTGACGCTCTGTGACCGAAGTGACAGTCTCCAGACACGCGTGAACTTTGCTCTGCCAGGCACGGCCCTGTGTACAGCTGGAGGAAAGGACCCGATGGGCACGAGCGTCCGCGCGGCACTGGCCGCTGATCCCGAGGCCGGCGCCGACACGGTAACGGGGGGCGACATCGGAACGAGGGCCGAGAACGCAATCGGGCGCGGCGCGGATCTGCACGAGAGCGCGTTCCCGCTGTCAGCCACGGTCCCACCGTTCAACGCCTCGATCAGGCCGGCGCTCCTGCCGATCCCGACCGAGCGGGTGCCGGTGCGTTTCTCCGGAGACGGCGAAGGCATCGGGGAGCTGACCTGGGGACAGCGCGAGATCCTGCAGGCGATGGTCTGGCAGGGCTGGATCGCGCTCGGCGGAGTGCTGCCGCTGCCGCCGGGCGCCACTGTCGAGGGCGCCGCCGACCAGCTCAGGTACATGGTGTCCCGCTTCCCGTCCATGCGCACGAAGCTGCGCTTCGACGCCCAGGGCTACGCGCGGCAAGAGGTGCATAGCTCCGGCGAAGTCATGCTCGATGTCTTCGATCTCGCACCCGGCGCCGATCCGGACGAGACCGCCGCGCAAATCGAAGCCTGCTACCGGACCAGGCCGCGCGACTTCCGCGTGCAGTGGCCGGTGCAGATGGGAGTGCTACGCCAGGCCGGTCGTCCGACGCACGTGATCGCGATCTCATGCCACACCGTCAGCGACGGGCTTGGCATGCAGGCGCTCGGCCGGGAGGTCGACGCGCGGGTGACCGAACCGGCGATCGGCCTCCAGCAGCTCGAGTTGGCCGCGTGGCAGCACTCGCCGGCCGGGCGCCGGATCAGCGATGCGGCGATACGGCGCATGGAAAAGGCACTGCGCTCGGTGCCGCCGCGTCCGCTGCCGCTCTCGGATGACGAGCGCGACCCGCGGCATTGGACCGGTGTGTTGCGGTCGCGCGCTTTGAAGCTTGCCTTGCCCGCCATCGCCGCGCGCACCGAATCGGATTCCTCGGCCGTGCTTTTGGCGCTGTTCGCGACCGCGCTTGGCCGGCTCGGGCTGCTGAATCCCGCCGTCATCAGACCTCTGTCAAGCAATCGCTTCCGGCCCGGCCTCACCGACATGGTGGGCAATCTCGTGCAAAGCGGAGTCTGCATTCTCGACACGGCCGAGACGACGATCGACGACGTCGTGCGCCGAGCGCGTCAGGCCTCGATGACGGTTCGTAAGTACTCTTATTTCGACCCGCGCGCCGAGACCGCGCTTATCGAGCGACTGGCTCGTGAAGCGCGCGAACTCGATCCGGATGCGCCGTCGTGGTCGGGCGCCAACTGGGCGTTCTTCAACGATCGCCGCATCGCGCCGAGCGAGGCGGCCCGTAGTCCGCAAGAGCTGGAGACGGCCAGACTGCGCAGCAGTTTCGGCTGGCTCGATAAGAAGAAGAACCCTTACGATCAGCTGTTCCTCCACGTCGACGACGCGGAAGACGGCGTCGCGATCATGGTCTGCGCGGATACCCGGCACATTTCGCCGGCTTGCAACGAAGCGCTGGCCCGGGAAATGGAGGCGGCCGCGATCGAGGCCGCGTTCAACGCGGAAGCGCCGACTCGCGTGAGCGAACCCGCCCCGACTGCGAGTACTGCGATCGCGCTCGCGGAAAGCTGAGGCGCGTGACGCCATGACCGCGCTGGAAGCCGTCGGCGTGTACGTCCCGCCCGGCCGAGTCCCGGTGGAGGGCCTGGCTGAGCATTTCGGGCTGTCGACGATGCGGGTCCAAGTCTTCCGGCGACCTCACCAGTTCGGGCAGGTCAGCCGAGACCCTGACGGCGGCCTGCTCGAACTGCTGCGTGGCGCGGTCGCCGACCTCGACGGGCTGCGTGGCCGAGAAGACCGGGTGCGGTACGTCGTGCACGCACGCACGTTTCCGGTGGTCGTGACATACCCGCAGAATCCGTTGCAGGAGTTGTGTTACGAGTTCGGGCTCGAACAGGCCGCGACGTTCGCGGTCGGTCACCACGCCAGCGCCTCCGGCCTGCTCGCGGTGGACGTCGCCGGACGTCTCCTCACCGCGGACGCCGACCCGGACGCGCTCGCGCTGGTCGTGGCCGGGGAGAAAGCGCTCGGCCGGCAGTCCCGGACCGCACCCGAGCCCGCGTTCTTCGGGGAGGGCGCAGCGGCCTGCCTGATCCGCGCGGAGGGTACGCATGATCGGCTGCTCGCTTACGCGACCGAATTGCGCAGCGAATTCGACATCGACGACGACTCGGCCGGCCCGACCGTCGCCTTCCAGCAGCAGTACACGGACTGCCTCGCGGCGGCGATTTCGACCGCGGTCGAGCGCTGCGGGCTGGAGATGGGAGCGATCAGCCTCATCCTGCCGCACAGCGTCGACCGGATGGCCTGGCAGTTGGTGTGCCACCGGCTCGGATTCCCGCTTGAGCGGGTGGTGCTGGACAATCTCGCGTCCGTCGGCCACCTGTTCTGCGCGGACGCCTTCGTGAGCTACCGGACCGCGCGCACCCGCGGCCTGCTGCGGCCGGGCGACCATTACGTGATGGCGGCGGCCGGGTCAGGCCTCGGCGCCGCGTTCTCGGCAATGGTCTTCGAGCACTGAGGGCGCTCGACGCTCGCCCTTGCCGTTCCCTATGCCCGATCCGCTTCGGCCACCTGCCAACGCCGCTCGACCCGCGCGATCTTCCAATACGCGATCGCGACCGCCCAGACGACGACGAAGGCGGCGACGATGATGAAGCCGACGTTGTTCAAGTTCAGGTTCGAGATCCAGTCGGTGACCGGGTTGACCAGGCCAAGTTGGTCGTGGGCGACGCCGATCAGTTCGATGCTGCCGATGATCAGCGCGACGGCCACCGACAGTCCGGTGATGGTCAGGTTGTAGTAGACCTTGCGGATCGGGTTGGAAAACGCCCAGTGGTAGGCGAAGTTCATGAAGGTGCCGTCGAGGGTGTCGAACAGCGACATGCCCGCGGTGAACAGCAGCGGCAGGCACAAAATCGCGTACCAGGGCAGTCCAGCGGCGGCGGTGGACCCGGCGAGGGCGAGCAGCAGCACCTCGGTCGCCGTGTCGAAGCCGATGCCGAACAGCAGTCCTACGGGGTACATCTGCCCGGGCCGAGTGATCGACTTGGTGAGACGCCCGAGGATCCGGTTCAGGAAACCGCGCTTGTCCAACTGCTCGGTGAGCACGGCCTCGTCGAACTGGCCGCGGCGCATCCCCCGATACACCTTCGCAATCCCGATCAGTGCGCCCAAGTTCAGGATCCCGATCAGGTAGAGGAAGCCGCCTGATGCACTTGTGGACACCAGACCGAGAGTCTGGCGAGCCGACGACCCGTCAGCGGTGAGCGACGTGATCTGCCGAGTGCCCGCTGCGATCCCGGCCGCGAGCAGCACCACGATCGTGGAGTGGCCGAGAGCGAACCAGAAGCCGACCGAGACGGGTCGTTTGCCGTCGGCCATCAGCTTGCGGGTGGTGTTGTCGATCGCGGCGATATGGTCGGCGTCGAAGGCGTGCCGCATCCCGAGCGTGTACGCGGTGATCCCGAGTCCGAACCCGAACACTTGCTTGCCCACGGTGTAGTGCTGCGGAGCGATCAGGAAAACGAGAATCCCGAACGCCGCGACGTGCAGCAGGCCGATCACCGCGATCAGCCCGGCGAATCGGACCCAGTCCGCACGCCGCCAGCGCGCGCTCGTTCGGGCTGCGGGAAGGGAAACAGCTTCGGGCACGCTCACGCGGACCGCCTCCAACACCTCGTGGATGGTCGACTACGGTGCCGTGGCCGGTCTCCTGGCTGACGGGTCCAGCGCGCCCGTCCCGCCTTCCCGGACCCCGAGGGCATCCAGTGGCTCCGGCAGGCTGCCGGATGGAACGAGCGCTTCCCGATCACAGTGGCGAGGGCCGCTCCGGTTTCACACCGGTCTTCCCGAACACCACGGCCAGATCACCGTAGCGACAAGCCAGCGGCCCTGCAAGGCTCATCATCTGTGCAGGTGTGGTGCGCGAGGTGCGCGCGAGGGTCACAATGGACGGCATGCACCTGGTACCCGCCGACCAAGCCCACCGCCACCCGATCGACGAGCACCGGGTGTGCGAGGCGATCGAGGCGATCGGCGAGCCGACGGACGTCGAGCAGTGGGCCGGACGCTTCGCCCTGCTCGCCGACCCCGGCCGGCTGCGCCTGCTGCGCGCGATCGCCGCGTGCCCGCAGATCAGCGTCACCGACCTGGCGATCGCGGCGGGCATGAACGACACGGCCGTCTCTCAAGCGCTACGCCTGCTGCGCGTCGCCGGCGCGGTCGCGGGCCGTAAGGACGGCCGAGTCATGCGCTACCGCATCAGCGACGAGACCATCAGTGCCCTGCTCGCGCAGACCCAGCCGAGCCCCGAACCGGCCCGCGCCTAGCCCGACAACGCGCCTGTAATCGCGCCCGCGCCAGTTTCTGTGGCCGGGCAGTAGCTGTGGCGCACCGCACCGCACCGCACCGCCGTTGGACGCCGCCGTACCAAGTAGCGAGATCAGGACCCACAGGACCGCTGACCAGCACCTGACTACTTTCGGGTGAAGATCACGGCGCACCGTCACATTCCCACCGTCACGCACCGCGTCCGTGGCACGATCACGCGCGGAAACCCATCGCGCGCCCGGAAGGTGGCGGTCAGCCGGTGCGCAGTGTGCCAGTGCCGACCGCAGCGCGACGTGTCGCATTCGAAGAGCGGGCCGGCCACGATGACTGCAAACATGGACCCTGCAGTCGAGCGTAGTGACGCGGTCGGCCGTAGTGACGCGGTCGAGCGCGGCGACACGGCGTACGTGCTGCGCAAGCTCCCCGAGGTCACCGCCTTGTTCTGGCTCGTGAAGACGGTCGCGGTGACGCTGGGGGAGACATTGGGCGATCTGCTCGGCATCACCGTGGAGCTCGGTTATTTCGCCACGGCCGGCCTCTTC
>NZ_DATNGK010000071.1:0-37517 GCF_035605935.1 Actinocrinis sp.
GGCACCTCGTCGATCGTGTGCAGCTGGTTCTGCGAGATGTTCAGCGTCACCGGTCCGGTGTCAGTGTTCTGTGAAGTCGCCGCGGAGCCGAGGCCGGGGAAGTGCTTCGCGGTAGCCGCCACTGCGGTCGCCTGCTGCGCGCTGATGAAAGCCGAACCGAGCGAGGCGACGGTGGCGGGGTTGTTGCTGAACGAACGTTGAAACTGGTCGATGAAGTTGCCCGCGGTGTAGAAGACGTCGAGCACCGGGGCCAGGTTGACGTTCATGCCGACTGCGCGCAGGTTCTGCCCGGCGCCGGTCCCGCCCGCGCTCGCCGCGGCAACCGGATCGGCGGCCTGCCCCATCTGCTTCGCGGACAGCGTCGGCTGGCCCGGCAGGCGGCGCACCAGGCCGCCCTCCTGATCGGTCATCAGCAGCAGCGGCAGCTTGACCGGACTGTGCGCGGCGGCCTGCCGCAGCTGGGAGATCACCCCGGCGATCTGGCTGGTGCTGGTGATGTTCTCGCCAAAGAAGATCACGCCGCCGACCAGCCCCGCACTGATATCGCTGAGCAGGCTCGACGGCGGGGTCGCGCCGGGGTATGAGTAGATGACCCGCTGACCGGCCAGCTGCTGGTTGGTCAGGTTCGGCGGGAAGCTCACCATCGCGGTGCTGCCGGGCTGCGGAATCGGCCGCTGACCGGTGGCGTTGCGCGGCGCTGCCTGCCACCAGCCGAACGCGCCGGCCAGCCCGAGACCCGCCGTGCCGGCCAGCATCGCGCGCCGGCTCGGCCGTGCGTCGTTCGGTTCCGGGCTCGGTACGGTCGGTTCAGCCATGGCGTCAGTGTACTAATCGGCCGCCATATGTCGCGAAAACTGACCGGAAGGGCATTTCGGTCATACTTCCGGTCGACGAGTCCGGCCGCGCCCGCCGCCCGGCTTTCCGCGCCGGCTCGATGATTCCCTTCCCGGTCAGCTGATCCCGGTTCCGACCGGCGCGCCGACCTTGGTACGGAAGCTCACGCTCTGCTGCACCAACCGGATCAGCGCGGCCTTGACCGACTCGCGGTCGCGGGCATCGAGCGTGACGACCGGGACGTCCTGCGGCACGGACAGCGCCTCGCGGATGTCCGAGACCTCGTGCACCAGCTTCCCGTCGAAGCAGTTCACTCCGATGACGTACGGCAGCCCGAAGTCCTCGAAGTAGTCCACCGCCGAGAAGCTGTCCGCCAGCCGCCGGGTGTCCACCAGCACGACCGCGCCGATCGCGCCGCGGCACAGGTCGTCCCACATGAACCAGAACCGGGTTTGCCCTGGTGTGCCGAACAGATACAGCACCAGGTCCGAGTCCAGGGTCACCCGGCCGAAGTCCATCGCCACGGTGGTGGTCTGCTTGCCGGGCACGCCGCGCACGTCGTCGACCCGCTCGGCCACCGCGGTCATGACCGCCTCGGTGGTCAGCGGCACGATCTCGGAGACCGCGCCGACGAAGGTGGTCTTGCCGGCGCCGAAGCCACCGGCGATCACGATCTTCACCGGCGTGATCCCGCTGTCGCGGCCAGGGCCGGCCCGCCGGCCGCCCTGGTCAGAGGTTGCGAAGCCCAATGAGCACCCTTTCCAGTAGCGCGAGGTCAGGCTGGCTGTCCGGGTCGTCGGGCTGCTGCACCGAGACCAGTCCGCTCTCGGCCAGGTCGCCCACGATCACCCCGGTGACGCCGAGCGGCATCTTGAGCAGCGCCGCGATCTCGGCCACGGACTTGAACTCGGAGCACAGACGGCAGACCTTCTCGTATTCGGGCACCAAGGTGTGCATGACGTTCCAGCCCCGAGCGGTCACCGTCACCAGTGCTTCCATCGCAAGCTGCGAATGGGACTGCGTGCGCCCGCCGGTGACGGCATAGGGGCGTACGAAGGGAGACGCCTCGCCTTCGGAACCCACGTTGCACCTCCCTCAGCCTGCCGGGCCGGCAAGTCCGGCCGAGCTGTGGCCCGACCCCCGTGTCAGCATCCGAATCCGCCTTCCGGTCCACCGCCCGCGGCGCTCCGTCCGGCCGCCGGCGAATATGTTTCCTGACTTACCGCGCTCCCTTAATATCAGAGTTCTTTAGCACACGATCACTGCGGCAGGGCGTTCTGCAACTCCTCTCGCAGCGCCGGGGTCAACACCTCCCCGGTGCGCTCCACCAGGTTGGTCATCTCGTAGCCGATCAGGCCCATGTCGCTCTCGGTGGCGGCGAGGGTCGCCATGACCGAGCCGTCGCTGATCGCCATCACGTACAGGAAGCCGCGCGCCATCTCCACCACCGTCTGGGTGACCGCGCCGCCCTCGAAGATCCGCGCCGAGCCCTGGGTGAGGCTGGCCAGCCCGCTGGCCACCGCGGCGAGTTGGTCGGCCCGGTCGCGGGTCAGGCCGTCCGAGGAGGCGATGAGCAGCCCGTCGGAGGAGACCACGATGGTGTGGGCCACTCCCGGGACCTTCTCCACGAAGTTCGAAATCAACCAGTTGAGGCTTTCCGCCTCCTGGCTCATACCCCTCATGTCCCGTTCCTCAACTCTGTTCGGTCTCGCCGGACAACTGCTGGGAGTTGCGGCGGAAGGTCGACAGGCGCCGGCGCACGGCCTCGGCCGTGGACGAGAGCCCCGGCGGCGGAGTGACCTTGGCCGCGCCGTTGGCCCCGGCCTTCCCGGGCACCAGATTCGCCTTCGGCACCCGGCGCGGCAGCCCGCTGGTGGTAGTCCCGTCCCGGACCGGGTTGGCCAGCGCGGCGGCGGCCTTCCAGGCGTCATCGCCCGGCGAGGACCAGGTCCGCGCAGCCGGCTCGGATTCGGTCATCCTCGGCGCGGGCGCGGCAGGCGGCCGGAAACGACCGGCATTCGGGCTCTGCGATCCCGGACCGGACATGCCCGGTCCGGCTTGCACCTGCTGCACGTTGGACGCGGCCTGCGCGGCGCCGCTGGCGGCCCTCGTGGCGTCCCAGGGCTGAACAGAGCGCGGGCTCCAGCCGGAGTGCGGCGGACGGGTGCCGCGGCGGCGGAACCACTCGGACTCCACGGCTTCGAAGATGGGCAGCCGCTCGTTGGTGTCGGTCATCGCCGCGTCACCGCGCGCGGCCTGCCGCACTTCAGAGCCCTGTGTTTGCTGAGGACCCTGTGTTTGCTGAAGACCCTGCGTCTGCCGAAGGCCCTGGGTTGGTTGCGGGTTCTGCACTGGATGAGAACCCTGCGCTGAAGAAGAACCCTGCGCTGGTCGAGGGCCGCGCGTTGGCAGCGGGTCCTGCCGAGGCGGCGGAATCTGGGTCCTGCCACCCTCTTGCCGCTGCGCCGGCTGCGGCTCGCCGCCATCGGGTGCGGCCTGCTTCGGCTCGAACCAGGTTGGATCGGTTATCGGCGAGGAAGGCACGCCATCTACGTACACCGCGGCGTTTGACCGCAGGGAGTCCGGCTGCCGCGGGTCCGCGCCATACCCGTCCGGCGCAGCCGGTCCGGGGAAGAGCGGGGTCGCGAACTGGCCGGGAAGAACCGGGTTGGCGCCCGAGCGGCCGGCGCCGTTCATCGGCGGTTCGCGGAACCCGGCGCCCGCGCTCGCGTCCGGCGGCGGAGGCATCGGCGGTTCGCCCAGACGCTTGGTCCTGCCGAAGTCGCCCGCCTGCCAGTCGTCCGGCGCCGCGCCGCGACCCTGGTCGAGCAGGCCGCCACTGGTGAATCCGTCGCGAGCCATACCGGGCACGGTGACCCGCGGCTGCGCGCCGGAATCGCCGGGCCGCCGGGCCGCCATCGCGCCGAGGTCTACCAGCGTGACCGGCAGGTGGATCGAGGCGGTGACGCCGCCGGCCGGGGATTCGGAGAGCGTCACGCTGATGCCGTAACGCGCGGCCAGCCGGCCGACGACGAACAGACCCATCTGCCGGGAAACCCCGACATCGACTAGCGGCGGGTTGGCCAGCCGCTCATTCGAGCGCCGCAGATCGGCCGCGGTCATCCCGATGCCGACGTCCTCGATGTGCAGGATCACGCCGCCGTCATCCGCGCCGCGCGCCGCGACCCACACCTTCGTCTGCGGGGACGAATACGTGGTCGCGTTCTCCAGCAGCTCGGCGACCAGGTGCGCGACGTCGGGCGCGGCCTTGCCGACGATCCGGGTGCGCGGGATCTCGCCGAACATGATCCGCTCGTACTGCTCCACCTCGGCGGCCGCGGCGCGCGCCACGTCCACCAGCTGCACCGCCTCGGTCCACCGCCGCGCGGTCTCCTCGCCCGCGAGCACCAGCAGGTTCTCGTTGTTGCGGCGCATGCGGGTGGCCAGGTGGTCCAGCTTGAACAGCTGCGCGAGCTGTCCCGGGTCCTTCTCGCTGTTCTCCAGGCCGTCGATCAGCAGCAGCTGCCGCTCCACCAGACCCTGGCTGCGCCGGGAGAGGTTCTTGAACATCGAGTTGACGTTGCCGCGCAGCAGCGCCTGCTCGGTGGCCAGCCGCACCGCCGCGTCGTGCACCTCGTCGAACGCGCGGGCGACCGCGCCGATCTCGTCCCTGGAGCGCACCGCGATCGGTTCCACTCTGGTGCCCGCGGCAGCGTCCACGTCGGTGGCGTCACGCAACCTGCGAATGACCGAGGGCAGGCCGTCGGTGGCGATCTGGTAGGCGGAGGTTCGCAGTACCCTGAGCGGTTCGACGATCGAACGCGCGATGGTCGCGGTGGCTGCGAACGCTAACAGCAGGGTCAGGATGACGATTCCGGCGTTGACGTACAACCGGGTGCGCGCGGCCGACTGGAGGAACGAGGTTCGATCCAGCGCCTGCGCGGCGACCTGGTTCTCCACCTGGCGCACCTGGGTGACCTTCGCGGTGGCGGCGTTGAACGCGCCCACCGGGTCCGCGCCGATCGTGCTGGCCGGCCGGTTGTCCAGAGCGGCGTCGATCACCTGCTGCACAAGGCTGTCCGCGGTGCCGGTGCTCTGGCCGCCGACCGTGGACTGGAACAGGTTGGCGGTGGCCGGCGCGGCCTGCGCGGTGAGCGAGGTGGTCGCGCTGGTGTACTTGGCCTGCGCCTGGATCAGCGCCTCCTGCTGCACCCGGGCCTGCCCGCCGCCACCGAGGATCGAGACCAGGTAGCCGCGCTCCTGCGAGGTCTGCTCCCCCGACTGCTCGACCAGGGACAGCGAGTTGACCAGGTTGCCGAGGTCGTGGTCCGTGGTGCTGGTGGCCAGCTGGTCGCTGAAGTTGAGCAGGCTGCCGATGATGGTGGTGTACGCCTGGAAGACCGGCCGCGAGTCGCCGAGGCTGACCACGGAGGAACGCAGCACGGTCAGGTCACCGAGCCGGGCGTCCGCCTGGACCGCCAGGGCCTGCGCGGAGGGGGCCAGAGCGCTGATGCTGCCGGCGTACTGCTTTCGCGCCGCCTCGAACGCCTGTACCTGCGCGGTGGTGTTGCTCTCCGCGGCCGCGAGGCTGGTCATGTCCTCGGTGCGCTGACCGTTGGTCAGATACCGGGCGATCAGATCCCGTTCGTCCTGCACCCCGTGCACGAGCTTTGAGACGGTCAGCGCTACCTGGACCTGGCCGGCGAGGTTGCCCTCGGCGGTGATGGCGTCGTTCTCGGTCACCACCCGGGCCGCGCCGAGCGCCACCGCGGCGATCAGCGGCAGCAGCACCAACAGCACGAGCCGATTGCGCAGACGCAGGTCGCGCAGCCCTCGGCGGGTCCGCGGTAAGGCATCATCCGTGTTCTTATCCATCGAGCCTCACACGCTCCTCGTATCGAGCGGGCACGATCTCCGTCCTCTGCTACCGATGTGCGGATTGCGTGGTGAAGGAAACACCCCGGGCTCGGGACAGCCGCAATTTGAGCACAGCCGCACTGTGGGGGCCAAGACTTCACACAACTGACTTAACGAGGGCGCAGCGCGCCCGAATAGGACCGCTTCGCATGCATATGGACCGGCCGGGAGCGTACCGGCGGTTGCCGGCCCTCCAGCAGCGTGTAGTCCACCAGCTCGCCTATCGCGTGATGCACGCACAGCATCGCGTAGAGCTCCTGGCGCACCAGGTCAGGACTCTTAGAGCGAAGCACGATCCGGTCGCCTCCTTGATAGGCGGTGATGCCGCGAAATCCGTTACCACGCGCGCGGTGCCGGTCGAAGACGGCGATCAGCCGCTCGGCCGGAGCCTTGCGATGGTCAAGGATCGAGGTGACGAGCCGCCCCGTGCCGGAGCCGCGTTCGATCACCCGTACGATCCGGGCCGTGCCGGCCGCGCCGGGCAGCCTGGAGAGCCCTGATCCGTCCGGCAGCCGGTGATGGACCGGAAACGCCGGCCCGTCGGCCACCGGCCACAGCAGTTCGCCGCCGCGGTCGCCGATCGCCGTCCACAGCGCCGGCGAAAGCGGCCGCTCCTCGTCGAGAACCACCAGTGAGCCTGGTGATACCGACGCGGCGATGCGCCGGTCCCGGCTGCCGTCCGCTCCCCCGCCGACGGCCGCCGCCACCACTCGGTGGCTCAGGTCGTCAGTGAGTAAGGACAGATACACCCGCGGCGCCACGGTCGAGTTCGGATCCGCGGTGCGCACCGCGAACTCGCCCCGGTTGGCCAGGGTGTCTGGCACGTCGGCCGATATCCGGCACAGCCGCAGCGGCCGCCAGCCGCCGGGCAGCAGCGGATCCGGCCCGGTGACCGTGGCGGCCGGGGCCGCCGCGCGCTCGAACAGCAGCCGCAGCGGCTCCACGCCGAGCCTTCGCCTGGCCCGCCCGATCGCCGCCGCGCTCGCGGTCTGCGCGCCCGGCGGGTGTGTCAGGCCTGGAATACCGCGGACGATCTCGCCGAGCACTTCCTCGTAGGGCAGCTCGCCGAATATCCACAGCGCCAGGGTGAAATAGACCATTAATCGGGCCGGCAACAGCCGATGGCGTTGCTCGCGGCGTCCGAGCACGTCGACGATCTGATCGACATGGCTCGGCGGGAACGCGCGGATCAGCAGACCCAGCACGACCCGCTGCGGCAACCCGGCGCTGAGCGCGGTGTTCGTGTGGCCGGCCCGTGGCATGCGAGCACCCTAGGGCAGCACAACCGACGGTCACACCGGCAGGACCCTAAGTTGACAGTCCCTTGGCCGGATCGCTTGTTGCCTTTGGCTAATCGATGGCATCCTCATGGCCCAATCGAGGGGGTAGTTCAAGGAGTGTCGATTGGGAAGCTCCACAGGGTTCGAAGCTGCGGGCCCTGACAGACTTCGAAAGCCGCCTCCCTTGCTCGCGCTGAACGGCGTGTCCAAGCGGTTCCGCGGTCCGGACGGCCGCGCGCACACCGCGTTGGAGGCGGTGGATCTGACCGTCGCACCGGGGCGTTTCTGTGTGCTGATCGGCCCGACCGGCTGCGGTAAGTCGACGATCCTCTCGATGATCGCCGGGCTGGCGCGGCCGAGTGAAGGCAGCATCCTGATCGACGGCCAGCCGGTGCTCGGGAGCGATCCGCGCACCGGTTTCATGTTCCAGAACGACGCCGTCTTCCCATGGAAGACGGTGCTCTCGAACGTCATGGCCGGTCCTCGTTTCCGCGGCGTTCCCAAGCGGGAGGCGGCCGAACTGGCGCGCGACTGGTTACGCCGGGTCGGGCTGAGTGGATTTGAAACTTACTTTCCCTACCAGCTCTCCGGCGGCATGCGTAAGCGCGTGGCGCTGGCCCAGACGCTGATCAACAATCCACAGATCCTGCTCATGGACGAGCCGTTCTCCGGGTTGGACGCGCAGACCCGGCAGATCATGTCGGAGGAGCTACTCGGGCTGTGGGAGCAACTGGGCGCGTCAGTGCTCATGGTCACCCACGACCTCGAGGAAGCGATCGCGCTCGCCGACACGGTGGTCGTGCTCACCGCCGGCCCGGCCACGGTGAAGAAGGAGTTCACGGTCGATCTGCCGCGGCCGCGCCGGGTGCGCGAGGTGCGGTTCCAGCCGCGGTTCGTCGAGCTGCACGAACAGATCTGGTCCTGTCTGAGCGAAGAGGTCTCCCTTGCCTATGCCCGCGCTACGACCTCCCCGTGAACGCTCCCGCCAGGACGCCGCCGCTGAACGTGAAAGCAAGCGCGTGACCGCTCGGCCACGGGTGCGCCGCCGGGCGATGATCATCGGTATCCAGGTGACGCTGCTGGTCGGTGCGCTCGGAATCTGGCAGGCGCTGGCCTCGACGCACACCATCGACGTGTTCTTCTACGGCGATCCGGCCGGCACCTGGCGGCAGCTGATGGACTGGATCCACGGCGGCACCACCGAGGGACCGCTGTGGCAGCAGATCTGGGTCACCCTGCAAGAAGCGCTGCTCGGCTTCGTCATCGGCGTGGTGCTCGGTGTGGTCTGCGGAATCGTGCTCGGGCGGGTCAAACTGCTCTCCGAGATCCTGGCGGTCTACATCGGGGCGTTCAACTCGATCCCGCGGATCGTGCTCGGCTCGATCTTCATCATCTGGTTCGGCCTCGGCATGCAGTCGAAGATCGCGCTGGCCGTGCTGCTGATCTTCTTCAACGTGTTCTTCAACGCCTTCCAGGGCGCGCGCGAGGTCGACGGCGGCCTGATCGCCAACGCCAAGCTGCTCGGCGCGAGCAGGCTGGACGTGATCCTTCAGGTGGTGGTGCCCTCGGCGTTCAGCTGGATCATCGCCAGCCTTCGGGTCGCCTTCGGCCTGGCCATCACCGGTTCGGTGGTCGGCGAGATGCTGGGCGCGCAGCAGGGTCTCGGCACGCTGATCTCGCAGGCCCAGGGAAATTTCAACCCGAACGGCGTGTACGCGGGGCTGCTCGTCACCACGATCGTCGCGCTCGGCGCGGAGGGGCTGATCACCCTCGCGGAGCGCCGGCTGTTGCGCTGGCGCCCACCTAGGCACGCGCTGGAAGCGGAGACCTGACCGGCGCCCGCGGCGCGCCGGCCGGTACGGCGGCCACGGGGCCACTTGAAGATGACCACGCTTGTAAGAACACAGCTATCAGAACTCAGCTATACAAACCCAGCTGTCCACGCGTCCCTTCCCCGACCAAGGAGAGCACAGTAAGCATGTTCCATCGCAAGCTCGTCCTCGCAGTAGCCGCGTTGACCGCGGCCGCTGGCATCGCGTCCTGCTCCAGTTCCAAATCCGGCTCCGCCGCCTCGGCCGGGTCCGGCTCCTCCGCGGCCCCGATCACCGTCAAGATCGCGGTGTCGAACTCGACCAACCAGAGCTACATTCCGCTGATCCTGGCGCAGCAGCTCGGCTTCTTCCGCAAGCAGGGTCTCAATGTGCAGATCGTCAGCGTGACCAGCGGCGCGCAGACATTTTCGCTGCTGCTGTCCAAGCAGGTGCAGGGCGTCGTCGGGTTCTACGACCACGATCAAGACCTGGTAGCCAAGGGCACCCAGGTGCACGAAGTGGTGCAGCTGCTCCAAGCGCCGGGCATGGTCGAAGTCGTGCGCGACGACGAGGCCGCCGCGATCAACTCGCCGGCCGACCTGGCCGGCAAGAACGTCGGCATCACCGGGCTCGGCGGCTCCACCGAATTCCTCGCCGACTACCTCGCGGCGCACAGCGGCGCGGGGGTGAGCAGCATTCACCCGGTCGCCGTCGCCGCGGGCGCCACCTTCGTCGCGGCGATGCAGCACAAGCAGATCGACGCGGGCGTCACCACCGAGCCGACGATCTCCTCGCTGCTCTCAAAACACCTGGCGAAAATCCTGGTGGACATGCGCTCGACGGCCGGAACCCAGGCGGCGCTCGGCGGACCGTACCCAGGCACCGCGCTGAGTGTGACCGCGGCCTGGGAGAACTCGAACTCGGCGACGGTGCAGAAGCTGGTGAACGCGCTGGTCGAGTCGCTGCGGTGGATCCAGCAGCACTCCGCTCAGCAGATCGCTGACTCGATGCCGGCGAACTACTACTCCAGCACCGGCAAGACCGCGTACGTGCAGGCGCTCGCGAACGAGATCGGCATGTACAACCCGACCGGTCTGATGCCGACGGACGGTCCGCAGAGCGTGTTCCGGGTGCTCTCGGAATTCGACCCGGCCGTCAAGGGCCACCAGGTCGACCTGAGCAAGACATACACGGACCAGTATGTGCAGAAGGTCCCCGCGTCCTGACCGAATTGACGCGATAGTCCGCCGCCGGGTGCGAGAACGTGGCGCCCGGCGGCGGACTTCGCGAACTCACCTCGTCACCGGTCGGTGCGCAGCGCCTTCCAGTAGTGGCATCGCATCGGCCACTCGACCAGGTCGCTGCTACCGAGCCGCGGGTCGTTGTTCACGTATTCGGAGTATTCCCGAAGAATCTCGGGCTTGCGCTCCGGCGGCGCCTGAAGATACCCGGTGTATGTGGTCAGCATCGCGCTCAGTTCGTCCCGGCTGACCAAGGTGGACCACGGCAGCGCGGAAATCTCGATATCGACGAACGGCGCGCCCTGCGGCAACCAGGCGTCTTCGAGGTAATGCGAAACCTGGGTATAGACGATATCGGCCGTTCCGGTCGCCCGCCGCCGGAATTCCTCGACGTCCGATACCCACGGCACGCTGCGGTCGCCGCGATTCCAGACCAGCGCGAGAGTTCCGCCGTCCCGCAACACCCTGGCCACCTCCGGAATGGCCAGGTCTGGATCTACCCAGTGCCAGGCGGAGGACATGACCACGGCGTCTACGCAGGCGTCCGGCAGCGGGATGCGTTCCGCGACGCCTTCGAGCGCGACGACGCCGGGGCAGTTCTCGGCCAGCACCTCACGCATTCGAGGGTCGGGATCGACGGCGTAAACCTTCGGCGCCCGCGTCATCAGATGCCGGGTCATGGCGCCGGTTCCGGCCCCGAGGTCGAGAACGGCGGAGCAGCCGGCGGGCAGGATATGGTCAACGATTTCCACGGGCGGCCCGACCCGGTATCGATCGTAATTGCGGGCCTGCGCACCGAACGAGGTGGAGAGTCCGGAATCTTGAATCATGCCGACAGCCTAGTGCGGTGCGCAATTTTTTTGTAGCAGCGCTTTTATAAGCGAGCGGGCCGGGTGCGATTCGAAACTCGAATCGCACCCGGCCCGCGGCGGATGGTCTATCTGTTACCGATGACGCATCGGGCGGCGGGCCCGGCGCACCAGAGCGCCGCCCGCGGCAAGCGCCGCGCCGCCGAGAGCGAGCCAGCCCATGGCCTCGCCGCCGGTCGCGGCGAGCTTGCCCGTACCGGGCTTCGCCGAGGAGCTGGCCGGGGGCATGGCGGAGCCGGACACCGAAGCGCTGGGCGAGGCGGAGCAGGCACAGCTCGCGGACGGCGAGGCGGAAGCCGAAGCCGACTCGGAAGCCGAGGCCGACTCGGAAGCTGAAGCTGAGGCGCTCGCGGAGGCCGAGGAAGAGGGCGAAGGCGTCCCGGTGCAGTCGACCATGAACACCTTGAACTTCGCCCTGCCGTGCTCGCCGACGAAGGTCCAGGTCATCTTGTAGTGGCCGTCGGGCAGCGTCATGTTGCCGGTGTGACCGTTGCCGTTCTGGTCCAGCGTGATGGCGCCGCTGAGCACTTGGGCGGTGCCGGTCGGCGGCTGCTGGTTGATCTTCCAGGAGACCTGCTGAAGTCCGTCGAAGTTGAAAGCGTCCAGGTAGAAGACGCAGACCTTCGGGTCGTTACGCGTGTCGTCCACCGGTGTCGTGGACGCGTGGATCTTGACGTCGCCGTTGTCCCCCGGAGCCATCACGAACGCGGCGGCTGGTGTGGCAGCGACCAGACCGAGTAGTCCGGCAAGTGCGGTGAAGAGGAGAAGCAGACGACAGCGAAGGCTGGGTGAACGTCGCACGATGCTCCCTAGGCCCGAGTAGACAAGGCTGAATTAGCCAGTTGTCGTCAGACCGTATGCATTACGCATGGCGCATCACGGGAGCTACCGTGACGACACGTCAGGTTTCACGCATTCGGCGCAATCCTGCCTGCTATCCGGCGCCTTCGGCGTCACTGCGCAGCGGCGGCCGACATTTCCGCGGCCGTCTCGTCGAGCGACTTGGTCAGCTCGACCAGCTGCGCCCGCAGCGCTTCCGCTTCCGTCTGGTCCATCCCGATGGCGACGCCGATGCCGGTCCTGACCTGGAAGATCCGTTCCCTCAGCGCGCTGCCCGCCTCGGTGAGCCGCACCAGGACCGACCGCTCGTCGTCCACGGCGCGGCGCCGCTCGACCCAGCCGGCCGCCTCCAGTCGCTTGAGCAGCGGGGAGAGCGTGCCGGAGTCCAGCCGCAGCTTTGCGCCGAGGTTCTTCACACTCAGCTCGCCGTGCTCCCAGAGCACGAGCAGCACAAGGTACTGGGGATACGTCAGACCGAACTCGCGCAGTAGAACGCGGTACACGCCGTCGAACGCCCGCGAGGCCGCGTGCAGCGCGAAGCAGAGCTGCGCGTCGAGGCGCATCGCCTGCTCGGCGGTGCGGTCGGTGGTTTCCATGGCTCCAGTGTACCTCAGTGGCGCACAGTTGAGTTTCCCACATCTAAGTTGCAGACAACTAGATTGTGTGCAATGCTTCTGGCTGTGGGCGGCGCTCCGGCCGCCCCGAACCTCGAAGGATGGACACCATGAGCCTCTACACCGCAGTCGCCACCGCGAACGGCCGCGAGGGCAAGGCGGTCAGCTCCGACGGCCAGCTCAACCTGGCTCTCGCCTTCCCGCCCGCCCTCGGCGGCGATGGAAAGGGCACCAACCCCGAGCAGCTGTTCGCCGCCGGATACGCGGCCTGTTTCGCCAGCGCGCTCGGCCTGGTCGGCCGGCAGGCGAAGGTGGACACCGGCGAGATCTCGGTGACCGCCGAGGTGAGCCTCGACAAGGACGACACCGGTTTCGCGCTCTCCGTGGTGCTGCGCGCCGAACTGCCCGAGGCGCTGGACAACGAGGTCGGCCGCAGCCTGGTCGAGCAGGCGCACGCCGTGTGCCCGTACTCGAAGGCGACCCGCGGCAACATCCCGGTCGAGCTCGTCGTCGAGTAACCCTCCGACAGCGGGCTCGCTCAACCCACGAGCGCAGCACCGACACGCAAAACCCGAATACACACCTACGCTTCCGGCGGCACCGGCGATCATCGCGGTGCCGCCGAAGCGTTGTTGTTGTCTGGAACGGATTTGCGATCCGGTCGCAGGGCCCGAACTGGCCGCTTTGCCGTCTCATTGCCATTCGTGACCGTCAGGGCACTTGCCGTCACCGCACCGTCTTGCCAAACTGCGCAATCGGTGCCGCCCCGCCAATCGCTGCTGTCAGGCGGGGTGTCGCCGCACCAACCCCGGCGTGCCGCCATAAGCGGATCCGGGGTGCCCTCAGATCCTCTCGGGCAAACAGCTGCGCTGTAGAAGGGATCTACCTTGATACCCACATCATCCACCTCGCGCGTACGGCGTCGTCTCGCAACGGTCGCGGCCCTCGCGCTCATCCCACTGACCGCCGCCATCGCTCCGGTCGCCGCGGCGACCACGATCACCAACGGCGGCTTCGAAACCGGCAACCTGTCCGGCTGGACCACCTCCGGGCCGGCCACCAGCGTGACCACCTCCGGCCCGCACTCGGGCACGTACGCGGCGATGCTCGGCTCCACCTCGCCGACCAACGGCAGTTCGTCCATCGCGCAGTCCTTCACCGCGCCGAGCGGCGGCGCCACATTGTCGTTCTGGTACGACGTGGTCTGCCCTGACACGGTGACCTACGACTGGGCGACCGCGACGCTGGCCGACACCACCGCCGGCACGACGAGCACGGTGCTGGCCAAGACCTGCGTGGCCAACTCGGGCTGGAAGCAGATCTCGAAGACGGTCACCGCCGGGCACAACTACACGCTCACGCTGACCAGCAAGGACGACAACTACCCCGGCGACGCGACGTACACCAAGTACGACGACGTGGTGCTGACCCCGGCCTCGACGACCAACGACTTCTCGATCTCGGCCAACCCGGCCTCCGCCTCGGTCAGCCCGGGCGGGTCGGCGACCTCGACGATCTCGACCGCGGTCACCTCGGGCAGTGCGCAGACCGTGTCGCTCAGCGCCTCCGGTCTGCCGTCCGGGGCGTCAGCGTCCTTCAACCCGGCCTCGGTGACGGCCGGCTCCTCCTCGACGCTGACCGTGACCACCTCGTCGAGCACGCCGTCCGGCAGTTCGGCGATCACGATCACCGGTACCGGGACCTCGGCCACGCACACGGCGAGCTTCACGCTGAACGTCGGTTCGTCCGGCGGCATAACCCTGACAAGGGTGAGTACGGACCCGTACACCGACACTGACGCGCAGCACGCGACCGAGGTCGAGCCGGACACCTTCGCCAACGGCAACACGATCGTCTCCGCGTACCAGGTCGGCCGGGTCTTCGGCGGAGGCGCCTCCAACCTTGGCTGGACGACTTCGACGGACGGCGGCAGCACCTGGCAGCACGGCTTCCTGTCCGGCATCACAGTCAACCAGGGCGGCAGCAACGCGCAGGTCTCCGACGCGGCTGTGGCCTATGACGCCAAGCACGGCCAGTGGCTGATCGTCGGCCTGCCGATCGACTCCTCCGGGAACGCGGCAGGTGTCACCGTCAACCGGTCAGCCGACGGGGTCAACTGGGGAAGCGCGACGCACGCGGTCGGCTTCGACGGTCAGGGCTATGACAAGCAGTGGGTGGTCTGCGACGACACGTCGACCAGCCCCTTCTACGGCAACTGCTACATCGAGGTCGACATCACCTCGTCGAACAACGCCGAATCGATGTCAGTGTCCAGCGATGGCGGACAGACCTGGTCCGCGCTGCGTTCCCCGGCTGACGGCCCGTCCGGTCTCGGCGGGCAGCCGCTGGTGCAGCCGAACGGCACCGTGGTGGTGCCCTACTCGGCCAATGGCAGCGCGATCCGCTCCTTCACCTCTACCAACGGCGGTTCGTCCTGGAACTCCAGCGTTCAGGTCGCCACGGTCAGCGCGCACGGCGTGGCCGGCAACCTGCGCGATGGCGAGGGCCTGCCGAGCGCTGAGATCGATTCGAGCGGCAAGGTATACGTGGCCTGGCAGGACTGCCGGTTCCGGTCCGGCTGCCCGGCCAACGACATCGTGTACTCGACCTCGACCAACGGCACCAGCTGGACCGCGGTGACCCGGATCCCGATCGACGCGACCAGCAGCGGCGTGGACCACTTCATCCCGGGCCTCGGCGTGGACAAGGCCACCTCGGGCGCCACCGCGAAGCTCGGCCTGTACTACTACTTCTACCCGAACGCCAACTGCTCGGCCTCGTCCTGCCAGCTCGAGGTCGGCTACATCTCCTCGGCCAACGGCGGCTCGACCTGGAGCGCGGCGCAGACCATCGCAGGGCCCTTCAGCCTGTCGCAGATCGCGAACACCAGCCAGGGCAGCATGGTCGGCGACTACATTTCCTGCAGCGTGCTGAACGGCAACGCGTACGCACTGTTCGCGGTCGGCAAGGCGCCGACGAACGGCCAGGCGTTCGATGAGGCGATGTACACCGCGGGCGGGCTGCCGGTCACCGGCGGCGCGCTGCACGCGTCCACCGGCCCGATCTTCGGCGGACCGGGCATTCTCACCAACCCGACACCACAACTGCGCATCCTGCACTAGCGGCAATCGCGGCTCCCGGTCGGCTCTTAGCAGAGGCGGCCGGGAGCCGTTGCACGTCCAGCGTTTGCGGCTTGAGCGGCCCGAGTGTCTTCGCGACCTGAGCGCGAGTTAGCGGCCGCGCGGCGCATACATGATCACGCCTACGCCGATCAGGCAGACCACCGCGCCGATGACGTCGAACCGGTCTGGCCGGAATCGATCCGCGACCACGCCCCAGACGAGCGAACCCGCGACGAACACGCCCCCGTACGCGGCCAGGATCCGGCCGAAATGGCTGTCCGGCTGAAGGGTCGCGACGAAACCGTACACACCGAGCGCGACGACGCCCGCGCCGATCCAGCCGAGGCCGCGGTGCTCACGCACGCCCTGCCAGACCAGCCAGCAACCACCGATCTCGAAGAGGGCGGCGAGCAGGAAGAGGGCGACCGAGCGGGCAGGGATCATGCGAACGACGGTAGCCGCTCCCCCGCCGTCCGCGTTCCCGCGGCACGCGGCCATCGTTGGCCGTGGTGCACGGAAGGCCGTCTCGTCGCCGATGCCGGGCGGCGCATCAGCGGCGGGCACGGCTCGACCCGAAACAGTTCGCTCATGCCAGTCGCTTTAAGCGCCTTCGCGAGCAATGGGCGCACTCCGCGCAACGTCGGCGGCTGGCGACCGAGCCGGTTCGCCTCGCGGTGCAATGCGTGCAGCGCGCGCAGTGCGGGCCCGTCGAAGAGCATCGCCGCGGAGAGGTCCACGACCAGCCGGGGATGATGCCGGAATTCGGTGATTAGCCGCTCCCGTAGCTGGGACGCGGTGGCCAGGTCCACCTCGCCGCTTACGTATAGGACTACGGCGCCGCCGGGCTCGTGGACCAAATCGAAGGTCAGGGGCAAGGATGCGATCACGATTGCTAGGTCACCTCTGCCTGCTGTGCTGTGGACCGGGCTGCGAAGCACGAACGCCGGTCGTCGCGCGGTACGCACCGGAGGGGACGGTGCGCACCGCGCGACGGTTGAGCGGTGCTCGGATGGTTTGGCTCTGCTGTTTCGACTCCGCTGGTCTGACTCCGCGCGTTCGCCGAGAGCGCAGGATCAGGCGGTGATCTCCCTTCGGTCGGTGTCGGCCGACGCGATCGCGATCTTGCGCGGCTTGGCCTTCTCCGCGATCGGGATACGCAGAGTCAGCACGCCGGCGTTGAAGTCGGCGTTGATGTGATCGGTGTCGAGGGTGTCGCCGAGGAATAGCTGCCGGGAGAAGACGCCGAGCGGCCGCTCGGAGACCTGCATCTCCACCTTCTCGCCGGTGGCCAGCGGCCGGCGCTCGGCCTTCACGGTGAGCACGTTGCGCTCGACGTCGAGTTCGATCGCGTCCGGGGCGACGCCGGGCAGGTCGAAGCAGACGACGAACTGGTCGCCGTCGCGGTACGCGTCCATCGGCATCGCGTTCGGGCGCGACCAGGTACCGGTGGCCGCCGTGCCGAGCAACTGCGAGGTGAGCCGGTCCAGCTCCCGGAAGGGATCGGTGCGCATCAACATGGTGAACACCTCCAAGACGGGTCAACGGTCGACGGTGTCGACGCGCTTGCGATTTCCGTTGTAGCATGTCGTCGTAGCGATGACAAGTTGGAGCGTCGTCGGGAAGGTGACGAATGAAACGTGCTGGTCAGGACAGCGGCGGGGAACCGGCGGACTCGCTCAAGCGCATCGCGATGGCCGTGGACCACGCTCGGCGCGGCTGCGATCCGACACCGCCGACGGCCGAGGGCGGCAGTTCGGCGCAGTTTCTCGCCGCGCTGGCCTCGCTGCGGGAGCTGCGTGCGCAGATCGCGGCATGGGAGCCGGATCTGATCGATGCGGCCCGTAGCCGCGGGGCGAGTTGGACCGAGCTCGCTCCGGCCCTCGGGGTGGCCAGCAGGCAGGCTGCTGAACGTCGCTACCTGCGGTTGCGTCCGTCGCCGGACGATCAGGTGAGTACTGGGGACCAGCGTGTCCAAGCCGAGCGTGATCGCCGCGCGCAGCAGCGTGCGGTTGCGCACTGGGCTCGCGACCACGCGGCCGACCTGCGGCAGTTAGCCGGTCAGATCAGCGCGCTTGGCGACCTGCCGACGGCCGCGGATGGGCGGCTGGCCGACCTGCGCCGGGCGCTCGGCGGCGACGACGCGGCCGAACTGCTCGGCCCGCTCGCCGATACGCACGACCACCTGGAGCCCGGCCACCCGACGCTGGCCGCTCGGTTGCGAGACATCGCGGCGCGAACCGATTCCGTGCAGCGGGGAACGCGGGATCGGCGCCGCCACGCAGACGAATCAGAGGGCTGACGTTAGCGCTCACGCCGCGCGGATTATCAGCAGGCTGGTCTCTGAGAGGGCGTCTGGCGAGTGGCGGCGGGCGACGCGTTCAACAGTGGGCTGTCAGCTGAACACGCGGACCACAGCAGACATGTCCTCGCCGCCCAGCCCGGCCTGCGCACCGTCCTCGAACTGCGCGTTCAGGGCTTTCATCAGCCGGTCGTCGCAGCCGGCCGCCTGGAGCGCCTGCACGATCAGCGCCGAGTCCTTGACTGCACCGCCGAGCGTGAACGCCGGGGCGAAGTCGCCGACAATCATCGCGTTGCCCTTCAATTGCGCGTAGTCGCAGTCCAGCGGGCCGCCCGAGATGGCCTCCAGGAACAGCGCGGGGTCGAGGCCGAGCTGCCTGGTCAGCGCGATGCCCTGGGCGGTGGCGCCGGTCACCGACAACACCCAGGAATTCGCGGCGAGCTTGAGCCGATGGCCGTGGCCGGGGTGCTCGCCGACCCACACCGTGCGCGCACCGATCGCGTCGAACACCGGCGTGACGCGCTGGCGCAGCGAGGTCGGCCCGGCGGCGAGCACGATCAGCTTGCCCTGCTCGGCCGGCTGCCTCGTGCCGAGCACCGGGGCGTCGATGAATCCGATGTCGTTGCGGTCGGCGAGCCGGGCCAGCCGCGCGGTCCCGTCCAGGCCGACCGTGGCGCTCTGGATCCACACGGCGTCATCGCGCATCGCCGGCAACGCCTGTGTCATGACCTGCTCGACCGCATCGGCGTCGAACAGCATCGTCATCACGACCTCCGCGCCCGAGACCGCGGCCGCCGGATCCTCGGCCACCGTCGCGCCGGCGTCCGCGAGCGGGAGCGCCTTGTCAGGACTGCGGTTCCACACCGTCACCTGCTCCCCCGCGCGGGCCAGGCTTCGCGCCATCCCGGCTCCCATCAACCCGGTCCCCAACACGGTCACCTTCGTCATGACAAGACCTCCAGGGTTTTCGCGGCCGCCGGCAAGAAAACGACGTACGCCGTTCGCCGAATCTCGGTAGTGCCGCCAGGCCCCACTACCCCGGCGGCAGCGGCGGATGCAGGGCCAAACGGCGGAACGGCTCCGGGCCGCCATCGCGCGCGGCGGGCCCGGCAGGATGCGGCGGCCTTAGACCACGGCTGTCGGCGCCGCGACCTACGCTGGCGGCATGACTCAGGTTCCCCTTGCCCGGCATCTGCTGCGGGCTAAGGACCTCATGGACTCGCGGTACGCCGAGCGGCTGACCGTGGCCGAGGTGGCGCAGGCCGCCGGGCTTGGGCGCGCGCACTTCAGCCGCGAGTTCAAGCGCGCGTTCGGCGAGTCGCCGCACGTTTACCTGCTGACCCGGCGGCTCGAGCGCGCGGCCGCGATGCTGCGGTTCACCGACCGGTCCGTCGCCGAGATCTGCATGAGCGTCGGCCTGGAGAGCGTCGGCTCCTTCACCACCAGCTTCACCCGGACGTACGGCCTCTCCCCCACCGCCTACCGGGCGAAGTTCCCGCCGGCCGCGACCTACGCCCGGGTGCCGGCCTGCGTGGTGCGCTTCTACGGACGGCCGCAACATCAGACGTTTCGAGAAGACGGCGACGGCGCGCGGGAATAGCGTTGGGGCCATCGTCAACGCGCGCAGGAAGGCTCGAAATGTACAAGATCGCGACGACCCAGCTGTGGGTCACCGACCAGGACAAGGCGCTCGACTTTTACACCACCAAGCTCGGCATGGAGGTCCGCTCGGACGTCACCGTGCCGGAGATGGGAAACTTCCGCTGGCTGACGGTCGGCCCGGCCGGGCAGCCCGACATCGGCATCGTGCTCATGGCGATCCCCGGCCCGCCGGTGATGGACGAGGCGACCGCGGACGACGTGCGTGCGCTGGTGGGCAAGGGCTTTGCCGGAACGGTTTTCCTGACCACCGAGGACTGCCAGGCCGAATACGAGAGGCTCAGCGCGCGCGGTGTGGAGTTCGTCGAGAAGCCGGAGCAGCAGCCTTACGGCATCGACTGCGCTTTCCGCGACCCGTCCGGCAACCACATCCGGCTGACCCAGGTCACCATGCCGGGCGTGTGAGGGGCGTCGTACTGAAAGACCCTGTGTCGAAACACCGGGAACGGCGGGGGATTCGGCGGCGGACCGTTGACGACGGTCCGCCGCTGCTTTAACTTCACCGGCGGGCGACCGGTCCGGCCGTCCACCGCCTGCCGGGTATGAGGGTGTCCGGCACGCAGCAGCCGCATTCCAGTTCTGATTTGGATGGCCGTCATGCGTGTATCAGCCCTCGCCCGTTTCAGCCTGGCCGGCGCCGCGGCCACCGCCCTCGGCGGGCTAGTCTCGGTGGCCGCCGCTCAGCCGGCGCACGCCGCCGTCACGATCACCGTCGCCAAGAGCGGCGGGCAGTACTCCAGCGTGCAGGCCGCGGTGAACGCCGTGCCCAACAACTCTTCGACCGCTTACATCATCTCCATCGGCGCCGGAACCTACTCGGAGACGGTGAACGTCCCGGCCTCGAAGCTGCATCTGACCCTGCTCGGCGCCACCGGCCACGCCGCCGACGTCGTGATTCAGGCCTCGAATTACGCGGGCGAGACCAACCCGGCGACCGGCTCGGCCTACGGGACGCTCGGCTCGGCGACGGTGACCGTGAAGGCGAACAACTTCACCGCCGAGTACATCACTTTCGCCAACAACTTCAACAAGAACAACCACCCCGGCGTCAGCGGCACGCAGGCCGTCGCGCTGGCCATGCAGGGCGACCGGCAGGTGTACAAGTACGACAAGTTCTGGGGTCATCAGGACACGCTGTTGTCCTGGAGCAATACGCCGAGCACTGATATCCGGCAGTACGTCTACGGCTCGACTGTGGACGGCGACGTGGACTTCATCTTCGGCAACGGCACGCTCGTGATCGACCGCAGCACCATCAACGTGGAGAACGACGGCATCTACAGCAGCGGCGCGCTCACCGCGCCCGCGACGTACACCAGCCAGGCGTACGGAATCCTGATCACCGGCTGCACGGTCGCCTCCTCGCTCGCCGCGAACACCGTCTACCTCGGGCGGGCATGGGTGCCGTACAGCGGCGCGGTGCCCCAGGCGGTGATCCGCAACACCGTGCTGCCGGCCGCGATCCTCGGTTCGGGCTCGTGGACCGGCATCTCCGGCGCCACCTGGACCGCCGGCCGGTACTACGAATATGCCAATTCCGGTCCGGGCGCGAAGGTCAATTCGAGCCGTCCGCAACTGAGCAGCAGCGCGGCCACCAACTACACGGCAGCCAAGTACCTCGCAGGTGGCGACGGCTGGAACCCGGTCGTCTGACCAGCGCGCGGAGTGAAAGCGGCCTGATTCGCGTCGTGGTGGCGGCATCCGGGCACGGGGCCTACCGTGGGCCTCATGCCCGGCTCAGTGCAACTTGGCCCGTCTGACGGCCGCATCATCCTGCGCACGTACCGCGAGGGGCTGGCCGCCCAAGTCGGCCATGACCTCGTCCTGGAGTTCGCCGACTGGTCGGCGACGGCGACGCCGCCCGGCGTGGAAGGCGGCCCCGCGATCGAAGCGCGCATCGACTTGACCTCGCTGCGTGTCCTGGAAGGGACCGGGGGCGTCAAACCGCTATCGGACAAGGACCGCGGCGACATCGCCGGCAACGCGCGTAAGTCGCTCGGCACCGAGCGGCACCCGCACGCGGTCTACCGCTCCACCGGGTTCACTCCGGGCGGCGATGGCGGAACGTTCGACGGCACGCTGAGCCTGCACGGCGTGGATCGGCCGCTGCGCCTCACCCTCACCCGAATGGAGCAGGGCGGGTATCGGGCTCGGGCGACGGTGACGCAGACCGCACACGGCATCAAGCCCTACTCGGCCTTCTTCGGAACGCTCAAGCTGCGCGACGCGGTCGAGGCCGAGATTGAAATCACCCGCGACCTCGATGGTCCGTCAGCCGGCTGACTCGCGACGCTCCGCAGCACTCTGAGATCGAAATGCCCACCGCGGCGGGGTCGCGGGCTACGATGCGGACTGATGATTTCGCCGGACAGCGCGGCGGACGCAGCCGGGGAGTGGCATGAGCAAGGAGCAGCAGGCCTTCGACCTCGGGGTGGTCGAGGAGTTCCGGGCGAACGCGGGCGTGGTCGGCGGCGGGCTCGAGGGTGTGCCGATCCTCGTCCTGCACCACACCGGGGCCAGGTCCGGCGCGCAGTACCTGGCGCCGCTGGCCTACATTCCGGACGGCCCGAACTGGGTCATCGTCGCGGCGAACGGCGGCAAGCCCAATCACCCTGGCTGGTACCACAATCTGCGGGCCAATCCCGAGACCGTGATCGAGGTCGACGGCGGTACCCGCCGCGTCAGGGCTCGCATCGCGGCTGGCGCGGAGCGTGAAAAGCTGAACGAGCGGTTTCTGCGCGAGTCAAAGTATTACAGCGGCTACGCTCAGCGAACGGACCGCGCGATTCCGGTAATCGTCCTCGAACTACTGGACTAGGGTTCTAGAACCATCGCCGGTCCGCTAAGCAACGGCGACTAGTCGATCCCCGGTGCGCTACGTTCTCCGCCTGGATGTTTGTCAGGCTGCGGCTGCGTCGCAGCTTACGTCGTGGCGATGAGGAAGTCCTCCCCGCTCGACATCCGCAGACCGTCGGTCCGGTCGGCGAAATACCGCTCGTTGAGCTGCGCTCCCGAGACGTGCTCGGCCTCTGCGAAGCCGGCCTGGCGCGCCATATCCAGCATCTCGGCCGGTGCGAAGAAGCTGATGAACGGTGTCCCGGATGCGCTCGCGCCGTTGAGGGCGGCCTCACGCGCGGGCCGGTCCTGCGCATCGACCAATTCCTGCGGCAGCTGGAACGTCATCGCCAACGTCGAGCCGGGCGCGAGGGCGGCGAGGCTGCGTAGTGCCGCCATATTCGCCTCCTTGCTCAAGTACATGCTCACGCCGGTAGACGCGACCACAGCCGGACGCTGCGCGTCGAAGCCGGCCGCCGAGACCTTCTGCCACCAAGACTCGCCGGCTTCGAAGTCGACCGGCACGAAGCGCAGTTCACCGGAAGTGCCGTGACCCGTTTCGGCCAGGCGGCGACGCTTCCACTCCTGTGCGCCGGGCTTATCGACCTCGAAGACCCGGAGTCTCGCGGCGGATTCCGGCCGGCGCTGAGCATAGGTGTCCAGGCCGGCACCGAGGATGACGTATTGCTCGACACCCCACTCGGCCGCCGCGGTAACCAGGTCCTCGACGAAGCGAGCGCGCGCGACGATGGCCGCCCGGTGACTGCTGGTCTGCTTCGGGTCCATGTCGGGACGCTGCCGCCAATCCGCGTCAGGAGCGGCGAGTTCCAGGCCGATCGGATCGCACAGCACGTGCGGCGGCGCGTCGACCTCCAGGTGCAGCGCTCGCCACAGCGCGACGCGGACCGCGGTGCTGTCGGGTGTCGCTCTAGTAGCCACGGTTGTCACTGCTCTCACAGCCCCAGGCTTTTACTGCTTGGGCGGTGCCTGTAGGTTCCACAGCCGCCCATCCGGATCGCGAACGGTCATCTCCCGCGTTCCGTAGTGGGTGTCCGCGAATTCGCTGACCACCTCGACGCCGGGGCCGGGCTTGAACGCGTCGGCGTCCGTCACCTTCAAGACGATCTGCAGCGAAGGCTCGCGGTCCTCCGGGACCTCGACGATGAAAACGGACGGGCCGCTGCCGTTGCGCAGCTGCCCGGAGTTGTGATCGGTCGCGAACTCCAGCTCGAAGCCGAGCGACTGGAAGAACTTCGCGCTCTTGCCCCAGTTGTGCGTCTCTAGGATGACAGCGTCAATTCCCTCGGTCGCCATGCCAGTTCCCCTTTCGGTCGATCGCCTCATGCGAAGAGTCGCGGGCGTCACCGAGATAAGCCCGCAGCGCCTCGGCGACGAGCGCCGAAAGCGACAGCTCCGCCTCGATAGCGCGGTGCTTGACCTGCTTGATCAGCCCGATCGGCAGGTACACGTTGAACTGCTTGACCTCTTCGTCGCCCTTCGCGCTGCTGGTTATTTCACTGCTACCCACACGAGCATGCTAGCAAGCTACTTGGCTATCTGGCTACTGCACGTCCAAAGATTTGTCGCTTTAAGACCGAGTGCCCTCCTTCGACGACACTTGTCCGTGTCGTCGAAGAAGGGCACTGACCGCCGAAGCAGCTGGCCGGCCTATTGGCTAGCCGTGGTAAGCCGTAATGATCGTCTGATCGATGGCACTACCGCCGGCATCCGAAGCCTGGACTCTCAGCGAGACCGCCTGTCCAGCCGCGACGTGCGGCAATGTCGCCGCATACCGTCCGCCGCCGAGCGCGTGGACCGGCGCCGCGGCCCACGTCGTGCCGCCGTCAGTGGACGTCCACAGTCGCAACTCCTTGACAGCTGCCGATCCGGACCCTGCGACGCGCGAAGCGGTCAGGATCGCAGTATCGCCGTCCGGGTGGTTGTCCAGTCCGAGCGGCAGGTTGTAGTTGATCGTCAGTAGCGGCAGCCTGACCAGGCTCGGCCCGACCGGCCCCGACGAACGGAACGTCCACGTCGTGCTCGTCCGCACGCAGACCGGGATCGCCGCCGTGGACTCGTCGTACACCAGCCGGTACGTGCCCGTCCCGACCGGCACGGCGAAGTCGCCGATCGAGTTGTTCACCGCGCCGAGCAGGCTGTCGCCGTGGTAGAGCCGCATCGTCTGGCTTGTCGCCCCGATGCCTTGCAGGCAGTCGTAGCCGTCCGGCAGATCCTGGAGATCGACCAGCTCGACGTGGATGTCGGCCCGGGAGCGGGTCGAGGGCTGCGGCGCGCAGAAGCTCGTCGAGAGGGCCGTGGCCGAGTACGGTCCCGGGCGGAAGACCTGCTTTGCCCAGTCCGCGGCGCTCTTGCTGCCGGGGGCGTAGTGCGTGAAGCCCGGGATCTCGGTCACCCACGCGAAGGTGTTCTTCTGACCGTCCAGGGTGATCGGCGGCGCCGCCTCCTGGTTCCAACCGATGCCCGGCTCGGTCGAGAGGTAATCGGTGCGCGTCGATCCGCCCGGCACCGTGCTGAGGAACTGAAGCGCGAGGAATCCGCTGTCCGTTAGGCCATAACGCGATTCACCGTACGGCGTGGTGTCGCCGTCGACACCGTAGAAGCGTTCGTCGACTGTTGCCAGTCGCGCCTGGACCGCCGGCGTCACGGTGTACGCCAACGTATCTGGGATTCGGTCGCCGAGGTTGTGGAAGAGGTCGTACACATACCGGGACGGGCTCGCCGGGTCAATCAGCCGGAAGCCGCTGGAGACCCTGAAGGTGCCGGTGCGGGCCGCGTCGGTGGGCTGAACGAACAGCGCGGTCTGCGTGCTCGGATTGAACGAGTAGATGCCTGTCCCGAACAGCTGGCCACCGATGCCGCGCTCGGTAAACACATCGGCGCCGTCGTACTCGGTGGCCCGACCGGATACGGACGCTGAAACAGGCGCAGCCTTTGCGGCGTCGAGTGTGACTGCCGTGTCGCCGCCGACGAGCACGTCCGGTTGGCCGACCAGCGCGGAACGGATCTGGTTCAGATCCGTCGCATCGTCGACATTGCCGCTCACCCAGTAGTCGCCGTCTGGGACCTGAATGGTCGCGGAACCAGTGCTGAGATCGACAAAGGTTGAGAACAGCGTCGAGTCTTCGGCGTTCGTCACGTTCGCGTAGGCGGAGAAACCGCCCGATGCGGTACCGGGCAACGCAGTCGCGGTGAGCGTGAGATTGTGCCTCGGCGCGTTGACGTCAAGGCTGACCGGGATGTGCAGCGTCCGGCCGCCATCGCGGATCGTGACGCGACCCTCGTAGAGGCCCGGGTGATCGGTGACGAGGGCGGGATTTACGGAGACGGTCACCGGTGCCTTGCCCTGCGCGGCGACGTGCACGGTGTTCGCCGAGACCTTGATCGCCCCAGCGGGCGCGGGAACGCCAGCGCGGTTGGTGAGCGAAGCCGAGACGTGCAAGGTCTCAGGGTGCTTAGTGACGTCGGTGAGCGTGAGGGTGTCGGCAACGGGAGCAGTAGCGTCGTTCGGAATGCTGCCGAGGTCGGCGACGGCCTGGTCGGTCGTGGCGGTCGCCCCGATGGCGGCGGCGATATCCAGCCTTCCGCCGCCGAGTTCATACTCGTCACCGCCGCTCGCGGCGTGCGCGGTGGCCACCAGAGTCGCCTTCACCTGCGCCGGGCTCCAGCCGGGATGCAGTTGGTAGAGGATCGCGGCGGCGCCGGCAACCTGGGGCGTGGCCATCGACGTACCGGATTCGATCACGTAGTGCGCGTCCACGATGGCGCCCAGCGCGGTACCCGCCGCGCGCGCTCCGGCGATGTTCACGCCCGGCGCGACGATCTCGGGCTTGATGGTGTAGTCGCCGAGGCGCGGCCCGCGGCTGGAGAAGGGCGCGAGCGCGTCTTTCCCGTCCACCGCGCCGACCGTGAGCGCGTCATCCGCCGCGCCCGGCGTGCCGACTGTCTGCTGCGCGGAACCCGTGTTTCCGGCCGCGATGACGAACAGCACCCCGTCGCTGGCAGTGAGCTGATTCACGGCGAGCGACATCGCGTCGGTGCCGTCCGAAGGCTCGAACGAGCCGAGGCTCATGCTGACGACCTGAGCCCGGGTCGCAGCCCACTGCATGCCCGCGATGATGTCGGATTCCTGGCCCGAGCCGTCGTCGCCGAGCACCTTGCCGATCACCAGTTTGGCACCGTAGGCCACACCGCGCCGCTGGCCATGGGAGGCCGCGCCGCTGCCCGCGATCTGCGTGGCCACGAAGGTGCCGTGGCCGAAGTGGTCCGTGGCGTCCGCGGTGGCGGTGAAGTTCTGCTCGGCGATGACGCGACCCGCCAGGTCGGGGAAGGTGTCGTCGATCCCTGTGTCGAGTACCGCGACGGTGGTTCCCGTTCCGGTGTCACCGCGCGACCAGGCGGCCGGGGCCCCGATCTGGGTCAGGTTGTGGTCGAGTGGGCCGGAGGATCCGGTGTTGGCGTCGACTGTGCGGGTTGGGACGGCGCTGGTCCGGATGGTGCGGTCCAGCCAGATATAGCCGAGGTTCCCGCTCACCGCCGGAGTCAGCCGGCCCGCGTGCCGTGACGCGGCCGCGATCGACGCGAGCTTGACTCCGAGCCGGGCCGCGCTCCCCTTCGGTTCAACGACCCCTTCCGCACCGATGCTCGACAGAGTGCTGCGATGCTGGAGCGGCACGACGAGGTTCTGCGCCGCGGCGTGGCCGCTCACCCCGGACGTACCGCGCACGATCAGCGGCAATCCGGTGCGGTGCGCGTCGTCGTCGCCGTCCTTGATGAGCGTGGTGACGTCGAAGAGTGTCGGATCCAGCACCTTCCCGATCAGCGGAGCGACGTCATGCGGCAGGACCCTGATGTGCCCGGCGGAGTCGACGTAGTCGCTGAAGATGACGCCGGTTCGTCCCGCCCCCGGCTTGATGGTGACCAGCGGAGGGCCGCCAGCGAGTGTGCGGACACCGATGACATCGCCGGTCACCAGCGTCACGGTCCACGATTTACCCGCCGGCAGCACGCTGGTGCCGCCCTTCGCCGGCGCCGCCTCGGCGGCCCGCTGCGAAGCGGCCACCGCGGCGAAAGCCACGACGCCCGCCACTGAGAACACACCCGCTTTTCGCAGGATGCTCAATTGTTTCCCCTCTCCCCGATCCCGTTGTGCGGAATTCCGCAGTCGTAGAGACGCCCAACGGCGCCAGGAGGATGCGACGCGTTCGAGGCGCGGCTTTTTCGCGCAGTTCGTGCCAGCCCCACCTTCGATCGTCGTGGTGCCGCCGTGGCCAGGGCATAGCCGCGCCGACCACGATGAAGAGGTCCAGACCGCTTTGTCGTCATCGGGGGATCAGCAATGCGTGCTTCCATAGCCGCCACGTGCGTGGCCTTACTCACTATCGCGATCGGTTCCGGTGCCAGCGTCGCTGCCGCTGCCACGTCCACAGCCTCAGGTGCAAGCGGCACCACAGGTGCCTTGAAGCTTCCGGCGCCGACCGGCGCTTTCCAGGTCGGGGTCGTGAATCTGCACCTGATCGACCGGTCCCGGCCGGAACACTGGGATCCGCCAAAGCCCTATCGAGAGCTGATGGTCAGCGTCGTCTATCCGGCACGCGACGCCCAGCGCTACCCGCTCGCGCATCAGATGACGCCCGGCGTCGCAGCAGGCTTCAACACGGTGGCCGGCCCCGGAAACTATGGCGTGCCGCCGAACACCGCTGATTGGTCGGCGGCGCTCACGCATGAGCACGAGGGTGCGCCGGTCGCGGGCGGACGGCGTCCCGTCGTGCTGTACTCCCCCGGCGCGGTCGACCTGCGTTCTTGGGGCACCGACCTGGTCGACCAGCTCGCCAGCGAGGGATACGTCGTAGTGACCGTCGACCCGACATACGAGGCGGCCGCGGTCGAGTTCCCCGGCGACCGCGTCATCGACAGCAACATCCTGACCTGGTATCAGCAGGCTCAGCAGGACGGCACGATGCCGCAGTTCCTGCGGGCGCTGGAGGAGACCAGAGTCGGCGATACCGAATTCGTGCTCGGCCAGCTCGCCGCGCTCGCCGCAGGTCACAACCCGGACGCCGAGCAACAGCCACTTCCCGCGGGCCTGAGCGGTGCCATCGACCTGCGGCGAGTCGGCATGTTCGGTCAATCAGCCGGAGGCTTCACCGCGCTGGAGGCGATGTATCAGGACCCGCGCATCGCGGCGGGCATCGACATGGACGGAACGCTTGAGTACACGCAGAATCCGGACGGCACTTACCTATCCCCGGTCGCTCAGCACGGATTGAATCGGCCCTTCCTGCTGCTGGGCAGCGCGGGCCCCGACGGCTCCAATCACGTGACCGAACCCTCCTGGGCCGCGCTGTGGCGGCACAGCACCGGCTGGCACCAGGACGTGACGCTTCCCGGAACCCGCCACGGGTCCTACACCGACGCCGAAGCGCTCATTCCTCAGCTCGCTGACAAGCTGCCGGCCGACACGGTGACCACCGACATCGGGTGCGCGAACCCCGCGCTCACCATCGCCACAGAGCGTGCACTGATCAGTGCCTTCTTCCACCGGTGGCTGTAAGCGGCAGGTCTTCGACAGGTACGCCGCCCGCGGTCAGGCCGAGCAGCGTGAGGCTGACGCTGCTTGGCCCGGCCGGCGTCGTGCCGTCGCGCAGGACCGCGAGAGCCAGAGTGTTGCGACCACGAGTGCGCAGGATCCCGTTCGGCAGCACGAAGGTGTGCTGCGGACCGACATCGTTGATGTACTGGCCGAGGTTCCAGCCGTTGAGGAAGATCTGCACTCGGTAGGCGCGCGCCGGATCGTCGGTCAGCGTCAGCCCGATTGAGGCATCGGCTCCCCGCGGTATAGCCAGGTTGAACGTTGTACGCAGCCAGCCGACGCCCTGGCTGGTGTCCGCGCTCGGCAAGCTCATCCGCTGCCACGCGCCGTCGCCGAAAGTGGGCAGATGCCAGCCGGAACGCTCGCCGTAGAGACCGCCGTTGTTCAGCGGCCCGCGCAACGGGTCGGACGCCGCGGTGTCAGCTCCCTGAATGCGCCAGGTGACGGATGGGGCCGGGGTCTCACCGGTGAACGTTACGGCGGTGAGCCCGCGCGCCGCCTTGTGCGCGTCGTTGGAGCCGCCGTCCTCGCTGTGCGCCATCGGCCGCACGAGCACCGCGAGCACATGCGGACCCGAACCGCTGAGCGCCGCGGGAACGGCGAAAGTCGCGGTAGCTGTCCACGTGCTCTGCGAATCCTGCGCTTTAGTAGGTACCGGCTGTCGGTGCGTGCCGAGCGGTACGCCGTCGAGCCAGGCCATCAGCATGCCTTGGGTGCCTGATGAGTAAGAGAGGCTGACGCTTTGCGCTCCGGCCTGCGCATTGTAAGAGCCCCGATACCAGACGTCGCCGTAGTGGAAGCCATAGTCGTCCGCGAACAGCACGGGCTGTCCGGCTGGCACCGGCGTGGTGCTGAACGAGGTGGTCTTGTTGGCGAGGGCCCAGGCCGAATCGTCGAAGCCTGGCGCCGACTCGGGATTTTCGGGTGCGTAGCGCCAGTTCGTGAGGGCGGGCAAGGTGACCTGTGCTGGCGCGGGCAGTTGTATGGAAGCTGACAGGCTGCCGGAGACCGTGTGACCGGTGGGTATGGCGGACCCGTTCCAGAGGAGCCTGCGGATACCGGTCGGCGCCCATACTTCCAGGTCGCTCGCGGCCGTCGTGTCTCCGTTCAAGGCGGCGACCGGCCCCATCACGAACGCGTTGCGCAACAAGGCCGGGCCGCGCACGAGGACCGGTCCGGCGAAACTGTCGTGCTTCCAGAACGTCGCGGACTCCTCGTCGTCCGCGAGGAGCAGCAGCAGCGGCGCGGAGCCGTCCGACGGCGCGATCAGTACCCTGATCAGCCCGGAGAGCTGAGCGTTCACGCGCAATGCGCCTGCGGTGCTGTCGTACGAGGATGTGGCCGACCCGGAAAGCACGGAGACGGTCGGCGCGGCGGCGAAGGCGAGCGAGAGCTCGACCGGGTCGCCGGTGCGACCGACGAGCAAAGCGACGTCGCGGGCGCCGATGGTGGCGGCGTACATCGGCTGGGCCGTCGTGTATCGCAGCGTTCGCCGTCCGACCGCGATGCCGGTAGCAACGACCTTCATGTCCTTGCCGGTTAGCCGAATCCCGGCGCCCGAGGCCGGAACAGTGACCTGACTGCCGCTCACTGAGACCGGTACGGTGATCGACTGGTCAGACGCGGTGTCGTTGCGTAGGAAGTAGAAGTGCGCGCCGGTGGTCGGGTTCGTGAGGTGGTACGTCTTGATCGCAGTACTGGAAGCCGTGACGTCCGCGGCACGGTCCAGCTCGGCGAGATCGGGCACCGATTCGAGCATCAGCCCGATCTGCTTCATCGGCACCAGCTTCGAGGTCTGATTGCGCGCCTCGTCGACCGCCGCGCCATAGTCGTACGAGGTGTACACGACTGGCGCGGGCAACCAGCCCCACGAGGTGCCACCGAAGGTCATGTACACGTTCTGCAGCTTGATTCCGTTAGCCAGGTTCGTCAGGTAGAACCGCCGCTCGTACACCGCGTCCCGGGACGCCCGCGCCCCTGCGTAACCCTGTCCGGCGAACTCGGCTCCGCCCCACGGGTCGAACCAGCCACCGCCGAACTCGGCCTCGAATCCGGGCGTGTCCGGACTCGCGGTAGAACCACCCTTCGCCCCGCCCGGCCCGAAGTAGCCCCAGTCCGGCGGAGTGCTGCTCGGGGAGGGATAGCCGTCGAAGGCGTACAGGTAACGCCCTGATTCGCCGTTGGTGCTGAAGCTGCCCGGTATCCAATCGCCGTTGCGGCCCTTGTCGTTGTGGAACAACGGGACCGTGATCCCGTCCGCGCGCACCTTCGCGTACAGATGCGCCAAGTAGGCCGCGCCGACGCCGTCACCGAGATGGGAGGAGTACTCGTTTTCCAGTTGGTAGAGCAGGACCGTGCCGCCGCCGTCCGTGTACTGATGCTTCGAGACGATGGCGTTGACGGCGGTCAGCCACTCGTCGGCATAGCTGAGATAGGTGCTGTTGTTCGTGCGCGCGGTACCCGTCGTCGCGGTCAGCCAGCCGGGGAATCCGCCGGCGTCAACCTCGGCGTTGATGTAGGGACCGGGCCGTACGGTCACGAAGATCCCCACCTGCGCGGCCACCGCCAGGAAACGCCCCAGATTCCGCACGCCGGTGAAGTCGTACTGGCCGGGCGCGCAGCTGTGGTAGCTCCAGTTCACGTAGATGCTGACCGCGTTGTAGCCGTTGGAGCGCATCTTCTGCAGCACATCAGTCCACAGCGAAGGACTCGGCAGCCGGAACGGGTGGAACTCCCCCGACCACAGCACAAGCCTGCGATCGTCGAGGAGCAACGAGTACTTGTCGAACGTCACCGTGTGCGGCACGTGGCGGCGGCCTGGCTCGGGAGCGACGGTCGCCGCCTGCGCGGGGAGCGCGAGGGCGGCGGCCGCGCCCGCGGTCAGGGCGGTGAATGTGCGCCGATTCAGGGTCATGCCGCACTCCAGGTCCTCGCGAACGGGTCGCGGTTCATAGAAGCGGCATTTTGAACTGCGGTCAATAATGTCGGGTTCTTTGGTGATGTGCGATCGAGTCTGCGTCGCGGACTTCAGGACTCAACACAACTCCACGCGACACCACGAAGCAGCGCGAGGCGCAGCGTTGCGTACACACGCCGCCGCCGAGCGCCCTGTGCGGCGCTCGGCGGCGAGATTGTGGCGCTGTGCTCCGGGTGACGAAGACGACGAAACTCAGTGACCGAAGACATGCGGCCGGTGGTGGCGCCGCGTCGTGGTGGTCGCGGTCGTGTCGCCGCCGGCGAGGTCAGCACTCGTCGCGTCCGTCTCGGCCGCGGCACCCTCGTGCTCTTCCAGCCGGGCCGCCATCGCGTCACGGTCCGCCATCGCCGCGCGGGCCTCGCGGCGCTCGGCGCGCCGAGCCACCCTGCGCCGACGGGCCATGGCGGCGCCGCCGAACATCAGGAACAGGCTGAAGCAGAAGATCAGCGCCAGCGCCAGGCCGGCGATGAAGATCTCCAGGCTGTTGAACGTCCCGAGGGTGTTGCCGAACATCGTCACGGTGTAATCCGGGCCGCCGCCCGTGTTGTAGGCGATCAGCAGCCCGGTAAAGGCGCCGGTCGCGCATAGCAGCAAGAGTCCAAGTAGCAGCATTACCCTCACCTCACAGTACTGGTTGATTACGGATAACCGGGCTACACCGGTCGAAACAAGTCAGGGGTCACCGCTACGCTCAGTGACCACTATGCTTTGATCATGACCACGCTCGTCCAGACGCCGGCCGGTGACGCCCGGCTGACCTGCATCGGCGCTCAGGGTCCACGGCGGGCCAAGCTCGTGCTCGGCCATGGCGCGGGTGGTGGGATCGAGGCCGCCGACCTTCAGGCGCTGGCCGCCGCGCTTCCAGCACATGGAGTCGAGGTCGTCCTGGTCGAACAGCCTTGGCGAGTCGCCGGCAAGCGGATCGCGGCCGCGCCTAAGACCCTGGACGTCGCCTGGCACGCGGTTCTTGAGCACCTGCACGAACGACAGGACGCTTCCGGCACCGCTCCCCTCATCGTCGGCGGGCGCAGCGCGGGGGCACGCGTCGCCTGCCGAACCGGGGCCGCGACTGGAGCCGCCGCCGTCCTCGCGCTCGCCTTTCCGCTCCACCCGCCCGGCAAGCCGGAGAAGACGCGCGCCGACGAACTGACCGGTTCCGGTCTGCCGACCCTGATCATCCAGGGCGCGACCGATCCGTTCGGCAGCGCCGCCGAATTCCCGCCGCTGCCCGGCACCCACCGCCTCGTCGCGCTGCCCGCGGGCAACCACGAGTTCGCAGTGCGCAAGGATCAGGCACCGGTGCTCGATACGATCGTCGATGCGGTTGCTGAGTGGATCAGTACCTTGTTTTGAGTTGAAATCAGGGCTGGAACAGCACCTTGACCGCGCCGTCCTGCTTCTTCTGGAACATCTCGTACGCCTGCGGCGCCTCGCTCAACGGCAGGTGATGCGTCGCGAACGAGTCGACGCCGAGCGGGTCGTCGTCAGTTAGCAGCGGCAGGATCTGCTCGACCCAGCGCCGCACGTTCGCCTGACCCATGCGCAGCTGGATCTGCTTGTCGAACATGGTCAGCAGCGGCAGCGGGTCGGTCATGCCGCCATACACCCCGGACAGCGAGACCGTGCCGCCGCGGCGCACCACGTCGATCGCCAGCAGCAGCGCGTCCAGCCTGTCGACGCCGACGTGCTGCATCATCGCCGCCGCGAGCCGGTCCGGGAGCAGCGAGGTGGCCTGCTGGGCGAGCTTGGCGATCGGCGCGCCGTGCGCCTCCATGCCGACCGCGTCGATGACGGCGTCGGGGCCGCGGCCGTCGGTCAGCTCGCGGATCACGTCGGGCAGTTCCTTGCCGTGCTCGGCGAGGTTCAGCACGTGGGTGCCACGGGCGGCGGCGCGCTCGAGCCGCTCGGGCACCAGGTCGACCCCGATCACCTGACCCGCCCCGCGGTGCGCGGCAATGCGCGCGCACATGTCCCCGATCGGGCCGAGTCCGAGCACGACAACGCTGCCGCCCTGCGGTACCGCCGCGTACTCGACGGCCTGCCACGCGGTTGGCAGCACGTCGGACAGGAAGACGAAGCGGTCGTCCGGTGGCCCCTCCGGCACCTTGATCGGCAAGGTGTTGCCGAAGGGCACCCGGAGCAGTTCCGCCTGTCCGCCGGGAATCTGTCCGTAGAGCCTGGTGTAGCCGAAGAGCGAGGCGCCGGTGCCATATTCGTGCACCTGCGTGGTCTCGCACTGCGACTGCAAGCCTTGCGCGCACATGAAGCAGGTGCCGCACGAGACGTTGAACGGCACGACGACCCGATCGCCGGGCTTAACGCCGGTGACCTGCCCGCCGACCTCGCGCACGATCCCCATCGGCTCGTGCCCGAGTATGTCGCCCTGGCTCAGGAACGGGCCGAGCACCTCATAGAGGTGCAGGTCGGAACCGCACAGCCCGCTCGAGGTGATCTGCACGATCACGTCGGTCGGCTCCTCGATCTCCGGATCGGGCACGGTCTCGACGCGCACGTCCCGACGGCCGTGCCAGGTCAACGCCTTCATCGCTCCTCCTCGCCGCTGTGGGCCCGGTGCGCCGCTTTTGAGGTGCACTGTCGGCCCGCGCCTGTCGGCGCGTGCCCCCGCGGCGTGCATCGAAACGAACGGCGTGCATCGGAAGGAGAGCGTCCGTCAAAAAACGAGACACCTCCCGCGGCCGGTAAGTGCGGTACCGGCCGCGAGAGGCTGTGTTGGTGCCGGGGCGACGGCCATTAAGGCGAGGGTTCGCCGCCCCGGCCGGTTCAGCTGGGCCCAGGGCGATTGCTCCTGGTACTACTGGGCCCGTCGATCGATCACTGCGTCCACTGCTGGTTGCTGCCGCCGTTGCAGGACCACAGCTCGACCGGAGTGTTGTTGGCGGTCGCCGCGCCGGTCACGTCGAGGCAGAGCCCTGACTGCACGCCGGTGATGGTGCCGTTCGAGTTGAACTGCCACTGCTGGTTCGCCTGGCCGTTGCAGGGCCAGATGATCACCTTCGTGCCGTTCGACGTGCCCTGGCCGTTGGCGTCCAGGCAGTCCGTCGTGCCGTTGTTCGTGACGGTGATGGTGCCCGAGGAGGTGTGGGTCCAGTTCTGCGGGGCCAGGCCGTTGCAGGTGTAGATCTGCTGCTGGGTGCCCGCGGTCGTGGTGCCGTTCGGGTCGTCAAGGCACTTGCCCGCGCCGACCGCGTGAATCGGTCCGGTGGTGCCTCCGCCACTGCCGCCGCCGGTGCCGTATCCGGCCGCGACGATGTTCGCCTGCACCGAGTTCTCGGTGGCGTCCGAGGGGTATCCGCTGGTCATGACGCCCTCATAGAAGGTGCCTGCGGAACCCTTGCTGTTGTCGCCGCCGATGCCGAGGATGATCGCGCCCTCCTTGTGCATCGGGTTGTAGCCGGAGACGTTCGGCCGCGCGCCGCTGTAGAAGGTGGACAGGCCGCCGGACTGCGAGTTGCCGCCGCGGATCGACCACAGGTTCGCGGTGCCCTTGATGATCGCGGTGGTGTAGCGGTAGTTGACCGTCGGATCGTTGCCGTTGTAACCGGCGTTCACCCCGGAGTACAGGCCGTTCTCCATGTCGGCCATGATCCACGGACCGTTGCCGGTGCCGTAGCCCCAGACCTTGATGTTGCCGAAGTAGATGGCCTCCATGTGGCCGTTGCCGGTGTCGTTGTTGCTCGTCTCGGCGTTGCCGTAGTCGAAGCAGCAGCCGCCGTTGTAGTGGGTGCCGTCGAAGATCGCGTATTCACCCTCGGCCTGATCACCGGTCGCGATCCCGCTGGTGTTGTCGTCGCGGTAGCCGGTGCCGGCCGCCACGTAGACGCCGTACGCCTTACTGCCGTTGAGGGTGGTGGGTGCGGCGGTGGCGTTGGCGAGGTTGTCCGGGCCGCCGGCCGCGCCGCCCGCAGGAGCCTGCGTCAGGTTGTTGCCGTGTCCGGACTGGTCGTAAATGACGGTGATTACACAGGTGGTGCCGGAGCAGAAGGAGTCCTGCGCCGCGGCGTTGGCCACCCCGCCCGCACTGACCGGGCTGATGTTGAGCGTGGCGTTGTCCGAGGACCGGCGCACCTGGTACAGCGAGCCGCTGTAGGACCCGTACAACGCCCTGGTCGTGCTGTGCGCGGCCACGCAAGGCGTGCCACCTGCGGAGTAGATGTCACACGGGCCCTGCGACGCAGCCTGCGCCGAGCCCGTCGTCATCGCGAAACCGATCATGCCGCCGGCGATGACCGCGACTGCGGCCCCGAACCGAGCGAGCCGCGCGGGCCGCGGCACCCGCCATTCGCGATTCGTCATGACGCGCTGCCGTTCATGTCGTCTCCCAGCTCTTCGTTGAGCGTGACCCATAAATTGTTAGCGCTAACATTTCGGACCGATTCAGCGCCTTGGCGTTGAAGCGTGGTCCGAGAGGTTTCGGAATGCAGACGTTGCCTCACGCCGGAAGTCGTGTCAAGAGTTCCGCAGCCGCCGAGCGGCCCGGCGCGGCCGGTTTTGCGGAAACTTTCCATCGCAGCCGCCTGTTACGGCTCGGCGGCGCACTGCCCCTGAGCCGCACCGATGCTGTTCAGCAAGCAGATGAATGCGCTCAGTGTCCATGCGGGCACATTCCGTGTCAGCGTCCTCATCCGATGCCGTTGCGGCCAGGCAATCGGTTGCGCAGACTTCGGCCTGTCGTCGCGCTCGATGACCGCGTCATACGTCGCGGTCGAGCCGAAGGTTCCCATGCACCGGGAAACCCATTTCCGATCCACCTGCGGCGGTAAGCGGCGACCGCACCTGTTAGCGCTAACACAGGAGGTTTCGATGCTTTCTCTTCGGAGGCGCGCGGCGGTGGCGGTCGCCGCGGCCGCCGGACTCGTCACCGCCGGCGGAACTCTCGCCGCCGTCACGGCGCAGGCGGCCACGACCGGTTGTTCGGTGTCTTATACGGTCAGCTCGCAGTGGCCCGGCGGCTTCGGCGCGAACGTCACCATCACCAACCTGGGCAGCCCGATCAGCAGCTGGACGCTGACCTGGTCGTTCGGGGCCGGGCAGACCATCACCCAACTCTGGAACGGCAGCTACACCCAGTCCGGCGGGAGCGTGACGGTCAACAACGTCTCGTACAACGGCTCCATCGGCGCCGGCGGCAACACCAGCTTCGGCTTCAACGGAGCGTGGAACGGCTCGAACCCAACGCCGACCACGTTCACGCTCAACGGGACGACCTGCACCGGAACCACCGGCGGCGGCGGAACACCCACGCCGACACCGAGCAACACTTCCTCTCCCTCGGCTTCCGCGTCCCCGTCGTCCTCGCCCACGCCTCCCGCCGGCCAGGGACCGTGTGACATCTACGCGGCCGGCGGCACTCCGTGTGTCGCAGCGCACTCCACCACCCGAGCGCTTTACGCGGCGTACACCGGCTCGCTGTATCAGGTGCGGCGTTCCTCCGACAACAGCACGCGCAACATCGGTGTGGTCGGCGGATACGCCGACGCCGCCTCACAGGACTCGTTCTGTGCCGGAACCACCTGCCTGATCACAGTCATCTACGACCAGTCCGGGCATAACAACAACCTGACGCAAGCCCCTGCGGGCGGCGCGGCGGG
>NZ_DATNGK010000072.1:0-5246 GCF_035605935.1 Actinocrinis sp.
CTCAAGACGATCCTGAAGGCGGTCGTCCCCGAGCACGCCGGCGTCATCGTGCGCACCGCGGCCGAGGGCGCCACCGAGGACGAGCTGCGCCGCGACGTGGAGCGGCTGTCCGCGCAGTGGGAGGAGATCCAGCGCAAGGCGTCCTCGGCGGCCAGCTCGGCCCCGACGCTGCTGTACGGCGAGCCGGACCTGACCGTGCGCGTGGTGCGCGACATCTTCAACGAGGACTTCAGCAAGCTGGTCGTCTCCGGCGACGACGCGTACAAGACCATCCACGAGTACCTGTCCGGGGTCGCGCCCGAGCTGGCCGAGCGGCTGCAGCAGTGGACCAGCGACACGGATGTGTTCAACGTGTACCGGGTCGACGAGCAGCTGGCCAAGGGGCTGGACCGCAAGGTCTGGCTGCCCAGCGGCGGCTCGCTGGTGATCGACCGCACCGAGGCGATGGTCGTCATCGACGTGAACACCGGCAAGTTCACCGGCCAGGGCAGCAACTCCCTGGAGGAGACGGTCACCCGCAACAACCTGGAGGCGGCCGAGGAGATCGTCCGCCAGCTGCGACTGCGCGACCTCGGCGGCATCATCGTGATCGACTTCATCGACATGGTGCTGGAGTCGAACCGGGATCTGGTGCTGCGCCGGCTGCTCGAATGCCTGGGCCGCGACCGCACCAAGCACCAGGTGGCCGAGGTCACCTCGCTGGGCCTGGTGCAGATGACCCGCAAGCGAGTCGGCCAAGGCCTGCTCGAGGCCTTCTCCGAGACCTGCGACCACTGCAACGGCCGCGGAATCATCGTGCACGTGGACCCGGTGGAGCCGCACGGCCGCAAGACCACGGAGCGCTCCACGACTGTGGTCGAGCGCATCGACCGGGTAACCGACGAGCACGCGCACAGCCACGGGCAGGCACACGACGACGGTTCTGGCGATGCGTCAGAATCGCATGGCGGCGGTGCCGGCGAGGCGCCTCACACGAGCAGTGCGGCCGAGAGCCGGGCCAGCAGGCGCAGGCGGCGTAAGGGCAAGCATCACGAGGGCGAGGACGCGTCGGGCACGTCGGCCGATTCGGCCTGGGATTCGGACGCCGAGGCCGACGCAGCTGTGCCGGGTGTCAGTTCGGCCACGGAGGCGGCGGCCGCTGAGGTGGACGCGGCTCCTGTGGTGCAGGCGCCGCCGATAAACCTCAAGGCGCACGCGGAGGACCCTGACGCGGCCGCGGACAGTGACGACCTGGGCGAGGCGCTGGTTGACACCGGACGGCCGCGTAAGCGCCGCCGGGCGGCAAGCAGGCCCGCCGGCTCCCCGCAGTCGAACGCGGAAGCTTCGTAGGCTCTAAGTCTGCCAATTCGCCTCGCGGCGTAGTGCTTTGAGCGCTGACGCCGCGGGGCGGGCAAAGGATGTGCGTTTCTTGAAGGCCTCGACGCCTTGCGGCATCTCGCGGCGGCTCAGGAAGCGGCTCGCGCGGCCCGGTTCGTGATCTTCAGTTTGACCGCACCACCACCCGGTCCGTACGCTTGGTTTTCGGCGTGTTTAGGCTCGCCCCCCCGTCCCGCGGTGCCACCGCGCCGTGCCGGACCAGTCAATCGACAGTCTCAGCTTGTCGCGGCGAATTTGAATCGCACTGCGCGCAGGCGTAGGCAACCCGTAGGAGTAGCGGTGTACGCGATCGTCCGCAGCGGCGGTAGGCAGCATAAGGTCGCCGTGGGCGACGTCGTCCGGGTCGACCGGATTGTCGGCACGCCGGGCACCCCGGTGGAAATGAAGGCACTGCTCGTCGTGGATGGTGACTCGGTCACCTCCGACGCGTGGGTGCTCGAGGGCGTCAAGGTCACCGGCGAGATCGTCGCCGAGGTCAAGGGCAAGAAGATCGACATCCTCAAGTACAAGAACAAGACCGGTTACCGGGTGCGCCAGGGCCATCGGCAGAAGTACACCGAGGTCAAGGTCACCGGCATCGACACTGGGAAGAAGTAGCTGACATGGCACACAAGAAGGGCGCCTCTTCCAGCCGCAACGGCCGGGACTCGAACGCGCAGCGGCTCGGCGTGAAGCGGTTCGGCGGCCAGAAGGTGAACGCCGGCGAGATCATCCTGCGTCAGCGCGGCACCCACTTCCACCCGGGCGAGAACGTCGGCATCGGCAAGGACGACACGCTGTTCGCGTTGACCGCGGGCGCCGTGCAGTTCGGCCGGTTCCGGGACCGCAAGGTCATCAACATCGTGCCCGTCGACGCTTAAGCCGCGTCACGCGCACAGTTCACACAGCTTCGCCAGTACGCCGGGTCGCAGTGGTCGACCCGGCGTACTGTCATGATCGGGACTTTGATCCGAGTTGGAGTAGACAGCCATGGCCACCTTCGTAGACCGCGTGGTGTTGCACGTCGCGGCAGGTAAGGGCGGCCACGGCTGCGCTTCCGTGCACCGGGAGAAGTTCAAGCCGCTCGGCGGTCCGGACGGGGCGAACGGCGGTCGTGGCGGCGACGTGATCCTGGTCGTCGAACCGAACATCACCTCGCTGATCGAGTACCACTATTCGCCGCACCGCACTGCCGGGAACGGTAAGCCGGGCGGCGGCGACATGCGGCAGGGTGCGAACGGGGCCGACGTGATCCTGCCGGTGCCGAGCGGGACCGTGGTCAAGGCCGCGGACGGCGAGGTGCTGGCCGACCTGGTGGGCGCGGGCACCAGCTTCGTGCTGGTCAAGGGCGGGCCCGGCGGGCTCGGCAACGCTGCGCTGGCCAGCACCAAGCGCAAGGCCCCCGGCTTCGCGCTGCTCGGCGAGCCCGGCGAGTCCGGCGAGTTCGTACTCGAACTCAAGTCGGTCGCGGACGTCGCGCTGATCGGTTACCCGAGCGCGGGCAAGTCCTCGCTGATCGCCGCGATGTCCGCGGCCAAGCCGAAGATCGCCGACTACCCGTTCACCACGCTGGTGCCGAACCTCGGCGTGGTCACGGCGGACAACCACGTCTTCACCATGGCGGACGTGCCCGGCCTGATCCCGGGCGCGAGCCAGGGCAAGGGACTCGGCCACGAGTTCCTGCGGCACATCGAGCGCTGCGCGGTCATGGTGCACGTGCTCGACTGCGCGACCCTGGAGCCGGACCGCGACCCGCTCAGCGACCTGAACGTCATCGAGGCGGAACTGGCGGCGTATGAGGCAGCCCTCGGCGCGCACGAGCAGGGCGTCGGCGGTGCAATCGGCGCGGGATCTGGCGCGGGTGCCCAGTTCGCGGCGCTCGGCAAGCTGTCCGACCGGCCGCGCCTCGTCGTGCTGAACAAGATCGATGTGCCGGAGGCGCGTGACCTGGCGGAACTGGTGCGGCCGGACCTGGAGGCGCGCGGCCTGCGTGTGTTCGAGGTCTCCGCGGTCAGCCGGGAGGGCCTGCGCGAGCTGTCCTTCGCCCTGGCCGAGATCGTCGAGCAGGCGCGGGCGCAGCGTCCGGCGGAGGAGCCTGGCCGCCTGGTCATCCGGCCCAAGGCGGTGAACGAGGCGCCGTTCACGCTCGCCTTCGAGGACGGCCACTATGTCGTACGCGGCACGAAGCCGGAGCGCTGGGTGCGGCAGACCGACTTCTCGATCGACGAGGCGGTCGGCTACCTCGCGGACCGGCTGAACCGGCTCGGGGTCGAGCAGGCACTGCTGGAGATGGGCGCGCACGAGGGCGACGAGGTCGTCATCGGCGACGGCGCCGACGCGGTCATCTTCGACTGGCAGCCCACACTGTCCAGCGGCGCGGAGCACCTCGGCCCGCGCGGCTCCGACGACAGGTTGTACAGCTAACGGCTGGCGACCGTCAGCTCGCGGCATTTATGTCGCAATGACTCGAGAAACTTCCCGCAAGAACGGAAGCTGACTCCGCAAGCAGTAGACAGCCTAGCGAAAATATCTTGCAGTGACTCTTGTGAAGCCGCTTGCGCGGCCCTAGTGTCACCTCGCGGCCTGGTGGTGTGTTGCCACCGTGGGCGTCATCAGGTGTTCACACTCACGAGAGAAACGAGCATTCGATGCAACGGAGCATCCGCGGAGCTCTGCCCAGATCGCCGGGCCCATCCGAGAGATCCCACCGGCCGGGCCGGCCGCGACGCACCGCGGCGCTCGCCGCAGCAACCGCGGCCACGGCCGGGCTCGGCATCGTGTTCGGCGGACCCGCGCTCGCCGCCGGCGGCTCGGCACCGACCGCCGTGACTCGCGCCGCGATCGATCCGGCGCTGGTCGCCGGGCGCGGCGCCAACCTGGGCGTCGTCGAGCAAGAGGCGGAGAACGCCGCGACGAACGGTACGGTCATCGGCCCGAGCACAACCGCGTACACGCTGCCGGCTGAGGCGTCCGGCCGCTCCGCGGTCAATCTGACGCCTGGTCAGTACGTGGAGTTCACGCTCCCCAGCGCAGCGAACGCGATCACCGTGCGGTACAGCATCCCCGACGCTGCGACCGGCGGCGGGATAACCGCTCCGCTCGCCGTCACCGTCAACGGCCACGAACACCGCACCATGACTCTCACATCGCAGTATGCGTGGCTGTACAACGAGTACCCGTTCAGCAACGACCCGAATGCCGGTCCGCTGCACCCTGACTGGTGGACCACCGAGTGCTCCTGCGTGCCGGATCAGACCACGCCGACGCCCGTGTTCCCGACCCCGTTCCGGCCGAACCACTTCTACGACGAGCAGCGGCTCCTGCTCGGCCGGACCTACGCCGCGGGCTCGAAGATCCGGCTGACCGTCCCGGCCGGCAGCGACGCCACCACCACGACCATCGACCTGATGGACTCTCAACTGGTGGCCGCGCCCAAGATCGACCCGATCGCGGCGAATGTGCTGTTCTTCGGCGCGGACCCGACCGGCCGGCGGGACTCGGCCGACGCGTTCGATCGAGCCGTCGCCTTCGCGCAGAAGACGCACTTGAAGGTCTACATTCCGCCGGGCACCTTCCAGGTCAACCGGCACATCATCGTCGACAACGCCACGATCGAGGGTGCCGGAAGCTGGTACTCGATCATCAAGGGTCACCAGGTCACCCTCAGCAGCCCGGCGCCCGACGGCTCGATCCACGCAGGCGTCGGCTTCTACGGCAAGGACGCCTCAGCCGGAGGCAGCCACAACGTGCACCTGTCCGGTTTCGCGATCGAGGGCGACGTGCGCGAGCGCATCGACACGGACCAGGTCAACGGCATCGGTGGCGCGCTGAGCGACTCGACCATCGACGGGCTCTACATCCACCACACCAAGGTGGGCATGTGGTTCGAC
>NZ_DATNGK010000073.1:0-3824 GCF_035605935.1 Actinocrinis sp.
CCGGGACGGCTCCGCGATCGGGCGATCGTCGCGCAACTGGTGATCGACGAGAGCACCGCGATGGCGCGCGCACAGGACGAACCGCGGGCAGCGCGGCGTGCGTTCCTGGCTACCGGTGTCAGCGTCTGGCTGTGCTGGAACGCCGGCACATTAGCGGGCGCGCTGCTCGGCGGCGGCCTTGGCGACCCGCGCTCACTCGGCCTCGATGCGATGTTCCCGGCCGCGTTTCTAGCCCTCCTCGCGCCGCAGCTACGCCGGCCGGGCGCGCCCGTCGCTGCGGTCGCCGGAGCGATGATCACCATCGTCGTCCTTCCGTTCGCCCCAGCCGGCGTGCCCGTGGTCGCCGCGCTCGCCGCCGTTGTGCCAGGCGTACTCGTCGCAAGGGGCATGACGGCAATGAGCGAGCGAGCATCGCAGGTGCAGGTGGACTCGCCCGAAGAGGTTGGCTGATGAGTTGGACTTTGCTCCTGGCCCTCGGGGGAGCCTCGTATGCCCTGAAGGCGATCAGTCCGGTTCTCGCCGGCGGCCGAGAGCTCGGGCCCCGAGTTCGCCGAACGCTCGACTTGGTCGCGGTGCCGCTGCTCGCCGCGCTGATCCTTGTTCAGACGCTCGGCACCGGTCACCGGCTCGTCCTCGACGCCCGCCTGCCGGCGGTTGCCGTCGCCGCTGTTCTGGTCTGGCGACGTGCACCATTCCTGGTCGTGGTACTTGCGGCGGCGGGCACGGCCGCCCTCTTGCGTGCGCTCGGTTAGGCCGCGGCGACGAATCGTCAATCAGGTAGGGCAACAACAACGCGGTGCCGGCTGCCTGCGTGGTTCAGCCGTCTCGGTCTGGACGGGCTGGAGCGACGCAGGTCAGGCGAGCTGTCCGGCGGGGAAGCCCAGCGGGTCGCGCTGGCTCGCGGGCTCGTCAGCCGTCCTGAGGTGCTGTTCGCGGACGAACCAACCGGCGCGTTGGATTCGCTGGCCGGTGAGCAAGTGATGGAGCTGCTCACGGCCACCGTCCGCGAGCAGAACACCACGGTCGTCCTGGTCACCCACGAGCCGCGGGTGGCCGCGTATGCCGATCGCGAAGTCATCGTGCGAGACGGCCGGGTCACGTCGCCGGTGAGCGTAGTCCCCTGATACCGCTCGCGCTGCGGCTCACGGTCGGTGGTGGGCGGGAGACGCTGGCCCGGCTCGTCGCGATCGTTCTTGCTGTCGCAATAGGAGTGGCGTTGCTGCTTGCGACGCTCGCCGGGATCAACGCGGTCAACGCGCAGAACGCGAGATACGCCTGGCTCGAAACCGGTTTCACGCCCAAGTCACGGACCGCGACGCAAGGCGTCGACCCGCTGTGGTGGCAGGTCACCGGAGACACCTACGACGGCAAGACGATCGCTCGCGTGGACCTCGCCGCGACCGGACCGCATGCTCCGATCCCGCCAGGCATCGCGCACCTGCCCGGGCCGGGCGAGTTCTATGCGTCTCCCGCGATGAGCACTTTGTTGCGCAGGACGCCGACAGCGCAACTGGACGCCCGGTACAGCGGCCGGCAGGTCGGCCGGATCGCGAACTCCGCGCTGCCGGCGCCCGACTCGCTCATCATCGTCATCGGGCGAACAGTGGCCGACCTCTCGCACACCGGCCTCGCCGACCAAGTCACCGCTATCTCGCCCACCGTGCCGAGCAGCTGCTCCGACTGCCCGGCCGCGATCGGCATCAACGCCAACGGCATCACCCTGGTATTGAGCGTTGTCGCGCTGGCGATCCTGTTCCCCGTGCTGATCCTGATCGCTACCGCGACGCGGCTAGCGGCGACCCGGCGCGAACAGCGCTTCGCAGCGATGCGGTTGGTGGGTGCCACGCCGCGGCAGGTGTCACTTATCTCGGCCGTCGAGGCGGCCACGGCGACCCTCGCCGGTGTCGCGCTCGGCTTTCCGTTGTTCTTCGCCATTCGCGCGCCGCTAGCGGGAATTCCGTTCACCGGCGCGCCATTCTTCCCGTCCGATCTGGCGCTGACGTTGATGGACGTTCTGAACGTCGCGATCGGCTTGCCCGTCGGCGCAGCGTTGGCGGCGTGGATTGCGCTGTACCGCGTGCGGATTTCGCCGCTAGGTGTCACCCGGCGGGTGACTCCTGGTCCACCTCGCGCGTACCGGTTGATTCCGCTCGTGGCCGGGATCCTCGAGCTGGCGTACTTCACCGTCGTCGGGCCCCCGCACACGACCGGTGGTCAGACGATCGCTTACGTTGCCGACTTCGGGCTGATCCTCGTCGGCCTCATCTGCGCGGGCCCGTGGCTGACCATGAGCGGTGCTCGCCTCACCGCGCGTCGGGCCCGGCGGCCGGCTCGCGGGCCGGAGGCTGGCCGACAATCCGCAGGCCGGGTTCCGCGCAATCAGTGGCTTGGTGCTGGCCTTGTTCGTCACGAGCGTGTCAGTCGGCGTGATCACGACACTTGTCGCCTCTGCTGGGCCCTCCAGCGGGACAGCCGCAGCCAACACCCTGGTCAACTACTTCTGGCGCGATTCTGCCGGCCAGCTCGTAAGCTCGGTGCCCTTCGTGCCGGCCAGCACGATCAGCAATCTCAGCGCCATCGACGGAGTGACGGGGGTAACGCTTGTTCACCAGTTTCCTTCGGCGCGACCGGACCAGTCAGCACCGGAGGGGCTCGTCCTGTGCGCACAGCTCATCCACACACCGGCCATCGGTAAATGCGCGCGGGGCGCGGTGGTGGGCGCGATCGACAGCCCGCTCGGAAATGGATTCGGTCGGAAAACAACCATCGATCAGGCCGAATGGCCGCCTGCTCCGATTACCCCAGAGGCGCTGGCGGCGTTGCCGGTGCATGTCCTCGTCGTCGGCATGAATGGATCAACGGCTGCGGTCGAAACGGCGCGCACACAGCTAGAGAACGCCGTTCCTAGTCGGTTTCCTCCCGACACGCTCTCGTCCATGAGCCCGGACTCCAGTCGCCTCCTCGCCGGGTACAAGCAGCTGGCCAACGTCGTGATCCTGGTCAGCCTGCCGATCGCCGGCTGCAGCCTTGCCGTCGCTGTCGCGGCGGGACTCACTGAGCGCAAACGTCCGTTCAGCGTCTTGCGGCTGACCGGCGTCTCCGTCGCCATGTTGCGGAGGGTCGTCGCGTTGGAAACCGTCGTACCGCTCGTCCTCACCGCGACAGTTTCGATCGCCGTCGGCTTCCTGGCCGCACAGCTGTTCCTGCACGCCCAACTCGACCAAACCCTTGTCGCGCCCGGTCCCCAGTACTACCTGATCGTTGCCCTAGGGCTCGTCGCCGCGCTGGCGATTCTCGGCTCGACGTTGCCGATGTTGTCGCGGATCACGGGTCCGGAGGCGGCCCGCTTCGACTGACGCGCGGTGTACGTCGGACGCTTCGGCGTGTCGAGCGAATGAGATCGACGTTGGCGGCCAGGATGATCGCCATGGCGAAGGTGACTCGGACCGAGCGGGCCGAGCCCTGCAGCAGGTGCGGCGATCCGGTCGAGGTTGACGTCATCACAACTGACGCGCTCGAAGGCATAGAGACCGAGGAAGCCCGTGCCTTCCACAAGGATGACCGCACCCGCGCCGATGAATTGTGCCAGCGGGGCCGGCAGCCCGCACTAATCTAAGGCGTCGCGCAGCTTTCCATCAGTGCACGCCCGGGTCGGTCGGCAGATTTCCGGTTATCCTGGAAGGGCCACGCGCAGGCAAATGTGTCGAAGCTGGTGGTGGACATGACCGAGCGCGACAGGCCGATCCCTGACACCGAGTTGCGACCAATCAACTGGATGCGAGCGCGAGCGCTCATGATCTGGGGACCGGGTGAATCCTGGGACA
>NZ_DATNGK010000074.1:0-6751 GCF_035605935.1 Actinocrinis sp.
TGCTAGAGGAGCACGAAGAGCAGACCCTCAAGATCGGTGGGGTGGTCGTCCGCTACGGCCAGCTGTACGGACCGGACACCTTCTACGAGGCGACGCTCCCCTCGCACCCGCGCATTCACGTCGATGCCGCGGCGCGCGAGACCGTCCCACTTATCACGGCCGCATCGGGCGTCGTGGTGTTGGCTGAGGGCAGCGAGGATTAGCTCAGTTGTTCGATCCACAGTGTGCATATCTCCTGTGGATAACTCCGTCATCGGCAGTTATGCACTGTTGAGGGGTGCACAACTATCGAACGGGCGCGCGAGAGAGCACGCATCGCTGTGCGCGCTGATTCGGGAGAATCGTCCCACGGCTTCGCAAACAGCAGGATAAGGCTGAAGAAATCCTGATGTACGTTCCCGTGTGGCCGTTGCCTCCGGGGCGATCCTGTCGCACCGTGTCCGAGGCGGCACATCCACAAGATGAGTGGTCTGACTCGCTGCGAGCCGGCCGCGCCGCTTCGGACACCGGAAACCGACGCGTACCCACCGCCCCGGAGGAGATCCCGTGCCCCTGCGCACCCAAACGTCCCGGCTCAGGACCGCGATCGCGGCCCTCGCCCCGATCGCCGCGCTGGTCGCCCCGCTGACCGCGAGCGCCCCGGCGCACGCCGCGGCCGCACTGCCCAAACCCGATCACCTCGTCGTCGTGATCGAGGAGAACCACTCCTACTCCGACATCATCGCAAGCTCGTCAGCCCCCTACATCAACTCGCTCGCGTCGCAAGGCGCGAGCTTCACCCAGTCGTTCGCGGTCGCCCACCCGAGCGAACCCAACTACCTCGCGTTGTTCGCGGGCAGCACCGAAGGGCTGTCCTCGGACAGCTGCCCGCACACCTACTCCACGGCGAACCTCGGCAGCGAGCTGATCGCCGCCGGGCTCACCTTCACCGGCTACTCCGAGTCGATGCCGTCGGACGGCTACACCGGCTGCACCTCTGGCGAGTACGCGCGCAAGCACAACCCGTGGGTGAACTTCACCAACGTGCCGAGCGCGGCCAACCGCACCTTCGCGGCCTTCCCGACCAACTTCGCCGCGCTGCCCACGGTCTCGATCGTTGTGCCGAACCTGCTCGACGACATGCACGACGGCACGGTCGCGCAGGGCGACACTTGGCTGCGCAACAACATCGACGCCTACGCGCAGTGGGCCAAGACGCATAACAGCGATCTGATCGTCACCTGGGACGAGGACGACAACAGCAGCAACAACCAGATCCCGACGATCGCGGTCGGCGCGCACGTAAAGTCCGGCGCGTACAGCGAGACGATCAACCACTACAACGTGCTGCGCACCATCGAGGACTTCTACAACCTTGGCTACGCCGGCTCCAGCTCGTCCGCGACGCCGATCACGGATGCGTTCACCGGCGGTTCGACGCAGAACACGGTGACGGTCACCAATCCCGGAAGCCAGTCGGGGACGGTCGGCACTGCGGCCAACCTACCGATCCAGGCCGCTGACTCCGCGTCCGGCCAGACGCTGACCTACAGCGCGGCAGGACTTCCGGCCGGGCTGTCGATCAATGCATCCTCCGGCTTGATCTCAGGCACTCCGACCGCCGCGGGCAGCTCATCGGTGACCGTCTCGGCTATGGACAGCACGGGCGCGACCGGCTCGGCTTCCTTCACCTGGACGATCAGCCCATCCTCCGGCGGGGGTGGGTGCACGGCGGCGCAACTGCTGGGCAACCCGGGCTTCGAAACCGGATCAGCCGCGCCGTGGACTTCGTCGTCCGGAGTGGTGAGCAACGACTCGTCGGAGCCGCCGCACGGCGGTTCGTATGATGCGTGGTTGGACGGATACGGCAGCACGCACACGGACACGCTCGCGCAGGCGGTAACCCTGCCGGCCGGTTGCTCGACGTACGGCTTCAGCTTCTATCTGCACATCGACACCGCGGAGACGAGTACCAGTACGGCCGCCGACAAGCTGAGCGTGCAGGTGCTAAGCAGCTCCGGCACCGTATTGGCGACGTTGGCCACGTACTCCAACCTCGATCAGAACACGGGCTACACCCAGCGCAACTTCAGCCTGTCCAGCTATGCCGGACAGAACATCACCCTCAAGTTCACCGGCACCGAGAACAGTTCTCGGCAGACCTCCTTCGTAGTCGACGACACGGCACTCAACGTCAGCTGAATCTAGGCGCGACCGCAGCCCGGTCCGTGCCAGGCTTGGGCCGTGACTGTGCTCGTCTTCGCCTGCGTGGCCTTGTTGTCGCTGGCCACTTGGCTGTTTCTCCTGCTCGCGCATGGCAGGTACTGGCTTGCCGACCAGTACCTGCCTGCCGAGCCGGACGCTGTTCAGGCAGGCGACCGCGATTGGCCGGATGTGGCGGCGGTCGTACCGGCGCGTGACGAAGCAGACATGTTGCCGCTGACCCTGCCGACGCTGCTCGCGCAGGACTACCCGGGCAGATTCTCGGTCGTGCTCGTCGACGACGCGAGCAGCGATGGCACTGCCGAGGTAGCCGAAAAGATCGCCGCCGCGCACTCCGGTCACACGCTGCGAATCGTGCGCAGCGAAGGTCCGCCGCCAGGTTGGGCAGGCAAGGTTGCGGCGATGAGGCGTGGCTTCGAGGCGTCCGGGATAGCCGAGTCGAACCCGCCCGAATATGTGCTTTTCACCGATGCCGACATCGCGCACCCGGTTGACAGCGTCCGACGGTTGGTGGCCTTTGGCGAGACCCGCGAGTTGGATCTGGTGTCGCTCATGGCTCGCCTGCGCACTGATACCGCGGCGGAGCGCGCGATCGTGCCTGCGTTCGTGTACAGCTTCGCGCAGCTTTACCCGTTCCCCCGCGTGAACCGGCCAAGGAGCCGCACGGCTGCGGCCGCCGGGGGATGCATGCTTGTGCGTTGCAGCGCGCTGATCGAGGCGGGTGGACTAGAACAGATCGCGGGCGCGCGGATCGACGACGTCGCCTTGGGAACGCTGCTGAAGCGGCGCGCCGGGCGCGGCCGGACCTGGCTCGGACTAACCACCGACGTGCGCAGCGTCAGGCCCTATCCTCGCTTCTCAGACCTCTGGGACATGATCGCCCGCAGCGCGTACACACAGCTGCGCTATTCGCCGTATCTGCTTGCCGGGACTTTGCTCGGCCTCCTGATCATGTACGCGGTGCCGCCGATCGTCGGGCTCGTGTTCCTAGGAATTGCCGTCGCCGGAGGAAGCACCCTTGCTGCTGTCACAGCCGGCGCGGCTCTCGCAGCGTGGGGACTGCTCTCCCTGAGCTACCTGCCGACGCTGCGCCTCTACCGCTTACGCAGCTGGCGCGCACCCTTACTGCCTGCGGTGATGATGCTGTACGGCGCGATGACCTTCGACTCGGCGCGGCGGCACCATCGCGGCAACGGCGGTAATTGGAAGGGCAGAGTGGAGGAAAGCTGAGCGTGCCAGGTGCCTGGCGGTGATCATGCGGCCCTGATTACGCGCCGCCGATGCCTTGCGGCAGGTTGAAAATATGCCCGGGGTCGTATTTCTCCCGGACCTGGACCAGCCGCGCGTAGTTCGCGCCGTAGTAAGCCTGCTGCCAGTCGGTCAGCTCCGGATCGAGGTAGTTCTGATACGCCTGGCCGCTCGCGTAGGGCGTCATCGTGTGATGGAAGCCGCGCAGCCAGTTCTGCTGCGCGCTGGTCTGCGTCGTCGTCGCACCGTCGGCCCAAGTCGTGGTGAACTGCCCGACGAACAGTGCGTCGCGGTGCACAAAAGCCGTGGCGTCTGCCGCGACCCGGTTCACCGCTCCGCCGAGCGCGTCGAAGGCCACGCCGCCCTGACCGCCGCCGCCATAGCTTTGCCGCTGCTCGACCGCCGCGATGATCGCCGAAATCGCGGACGGGGAAAGCGGCCGGGTGAAAATGTGCGACTTCGCGAACTCGGACTCCCGCGACAAGGTGCCGGCCGAGCTCTGCCAGGGCAGATGGCACTGCGCCGTGCTCAGCTGCGCGCAACCGGCCTCGATCATCATCGCGTGCGCGTGGGAACTGACGAACGGCGAGCCGTGCGGCGCCGAACCGACTTGATCGACAAGCCGGCTGATCTGCTCTTGCGCGCCGCTGAGCGAACCCAGATACGTCCCGCCGACTTGGATCGTCGGCGTATCGCCCGAGCCTGGAGCGCTGCTGAGCGCGTGCAGGTTCGACCACAGCTCATCCGGGGCGTTCGGGGCCCAGGCCTGCCAAGCGGTGATGACCTTCGATGCCTGTGACCAGGGCCAGTTGAGGAAGAACAGCACCATCTGCTGCGTCGGGTGCGTGGTGAACGTGAATGCGGTCACCACCCCGAAATTGCCGCCGCCGCCACCGCGGCAGGCCCAGAACAGGTCAGCGTTCTGGTTGGCGTCGCACTCCCGGACCGTCCCGTCCGGCGTGACCATCTGTACCGAGCGCAAGTTGTCGCTCATCGTGCCATACGCCCGCGTGACCACGCCGATGCCGCCGCCGAGCGTGAGCCCTGCGACGCCGACGGTTGGGCACGAGCCGCCCGGAACGGTTACGCCGTGTGCGTCGAGGCCCGCATAAAGATCGACGAGGCGCGTTCCCGCACCAATGCGTGCGGTACCAGAGCCGACCTGCGTGACCGTATTCATCCGTGTGACGTCGATGACCAAGCCCTGGCCGCTTGAGTAACCGGCATAGCTATGGCCGCCCGAACGCGGCGTGACCGCCACGGCGAAGCGGCGTACGAATGCCAGGCACTCGGCCACATCAGCCGGGTTCTCGCAGAACGCGATCCCGGCTGGCCGCAGCCCGTCGAAGCGGGGATCGAACAGCAGCCGCGCGGTGCCATAGTCAGAATCACCCGGACGGACCAGGTGGCCGGCCAGCCCCCGGCCGAGTGCGGACCAGTCTGCGGCTGAGGCGGCAGCACGCGGCGACGCGGCAGTACTCGCGCTCGCGGTCGATCCGGAACTTCTGGCCCCGGTCGCGGGCGCGGCGCTGGAATTGCCATGAGTAGCGCCCGAACTGCCGCCGCAAGCCGCGGCCGCGCCACCCACTACGCCCCCAGCCGCCAATGCTGAGGCAGCGCGTACGAATCCACGTCGGTCCATCACAGCAGCATCGCACCCTGCCGCTGCGCCGTGATCATTTTCTGGCGAACGACTCACTCGGTCCTCCCGCGTCGGCAGAGTTCGAACTCGGTGATCAACCCGTACTCGGTGATCAAGGCAAGTCAATGATCAACAGTGTTCTGCCGCGCGGCGACGCGGTATATAACAAGAGACTTGGCTAGGGGGTAGCAGGTTGCGACTTTGTTTCGCCTCGGCAACAGCTCTGAGCAGCGCCAGGCGCCACACCCGCTGGAATTGCCGCCGTTGATAATCCGGCCCCTTCGGGCCATTCCCCTATCGGCGGGTGCTGGCTATCGTGACGACTTGGGCAATAGCACCAAATAGGGGGAGAACATGGCAGTACCCACTAAGTCGGTGCGCGTCAAAGACGTGCACGCAGTGGAGATCATCGATTCAGACGGACTTCCCGCACTCGAGGTGCGGATGACGCTGGCCGGCGGCGCCACCGGATCGGCTTGCGTGCCTTTCGGCGCGAACCCTCCCGCCGAACTGGCCGGGATTCTCGACGCCGCGGTGCTCGAACTCGGCGACGCCGCGTTCGACGGGCTGGCAGACCTCGACGGCGCGCTCGGCAAGCTCGCCGATTCCGGGATCGAACCGCGCCCGGGGCCGGACGCGTTGCGCGGGGTGTCGATCGCGGCGGCGCGCGCGTTGGCCGCACGGCAGGAGGTGCCGTTGTGGCAGCTCCTCGCGCTTCCGGGGACCGAGCAGCGGTTGCCGGTGCCGCAGTTCACTGTGGTCAACGGGGGTAGCCGGGCGGCGACCGCGCTGGACTTCGAGGAGTTCATGATCGTGCCGATAGGGGCGCCCAGCATGCGCGACGCGGTGCGTGCCGCGGCGCGGTTGCGCGCCAGGTTGCGCGCGCAGCTGATCGGGTCCGCGTTGGGCAGCGAGGTCGGCGAGGACGGCGGGTTCACTCCCGCGATCGAATGGCCGGAGCGGGTGCTTGAACTCATCGCCGAGACGATCGCGGACGCGGGTTACGCGCTCGGAGCCGACGGGGTGGCGCTGGCATTGCGTGTCGCCGCCTCCGGATTCCGGCACGACGGCGGCTACCGGATGGCCGGGGAGTGGCTCAGCAGCGCGGACATGGTCGCGCGATACGAGGAGATGATCGCCGACTTCCCGCTGTGCAGCATCGAGGACGCGTTGGCCCAGGATGACTGGGACGGCTGGGCCGAACTGACCCGCCGGCTCGGCGACCGGGTGCAGCTCGTGGGCGGAGACGTGTTCGCCACCGACCCGGAACTGATCGCGGCGGAAAGCCGCAGCGTGGCCAACGCCGCGCTGATCAAGGTCGCCGAGTTCGGCACGGTGACCGAGATCCTCAACGCGATGCGCGCTTGCCGTGCGGCCGGATACGCGCAGGTTCTCGCGCACCGGGGGGCGACCAGCGACGCCTTCGTCGCGGACCTGGCGGTGGGCGCAGGCTGCGGACAGCTGAGGGCCGGCGCGCCGACGCGTGGCGAGCGCGTGGCGAACTACAACCGACTGATCGAGATCGAGGCGGAAGACCAGCTGCCGTACCGCATCTGACCGCGTCGTCGAAGCCGCAGCGCATAGTTCCAAAACACGCGTTAGTCGAGACGGTCCGTCTCGCGCCGGTCTTCGCTCCACCGCGTCCGCAACGCTTCTGAC
>NZ_DATNGK010000075.1:0-2507 GCF_035605935.1 Actinocrinis sp.
CGCCGCCTACCAGATCGCCGCCAACGCCGCCTTCGTGAGCGCGGCGCCGCAAGAACAGCGCAGCCAAGCCTTTGGCCTGGCGCAGGGTGGCATAAGCCTGGGCCAGGGAGTCGTCATGATCCTGGCGGGAGCCGTCGCGGATCACTATTCCCCGGCATGGGTCATTGCGGTAGCTGGCACTATCGGCGCCATGGTTGCGTTGGCGATCGCGGCCAGCTGGGCCCGTGAGCGCGCGCGGACGCCGAACGAGCACTTTGAGAGCTAGAGGTCAGCCCCAGTGGTTGTCGCGCATGGCGTGCTCCCTTCCCGTGTGGCGGCTGGATGCGGTTGGGTGGGTTCAGCCCCAGTGGTTGTCGCGCATGGCGTGCTCCTTTCTCTAAGTGGTCGGTTGAATCCTCTGAGTAACTACTATGAACGTTCCGCCGAGAGCCTTGGTTCAGCTTCGGCGTGCGCACGGCGCACTCCCTCCCGCGCGTCCCTTACACAACGCCGGGCGCTTGCGGGTTCCCATTGTTGCCCGCAAACGAGGTGGAGGGGTGCTTTGCGGCTAATGCCGGAAATAATCCGACTCCAAGTGACCTTGTGCAACTGTTCTGATACGCCAGTTGCTCCATCAGCCCAACGGGGAGGTATTCTTCTACCGGTGAGTAGCCGGGTTTTCACGTTTTGCACTCCCCGGCACTGACAATGCGGGAGAATGGTCCGAAGCTCTCCATATGGTGGCGAGGCTTATGAGGAAGGCACCGATGCGCGGCGCTCGTCGCTTGCTGTCGCAATCGGTCGCGGTCCGTAACTGGCCGCTCTGGTCGCTGCCTCGCTGGCTCGTCGCCTTCGTTCTCGCGATCATCGCTGCGGACCTGGCCGCCCTTGTCGTCGCGGCGTCATCGACCGCGATCACCACGGACAACCTGGCCCTGTTCGGTCTCCTGGTCGGCTGCACCGCGGCCGCCGTAGAGCTGACCAGGAAGTCGGGCGAGCAGGGCGGCATGATCAAGGACGTCGCGGGCGTGTGGGAGCTGTCGGCCGCCATCCTGCTGCCCGTGCTTTACGCGCTGGTCATCCCGATCATCCGGATAGCGCTCCTGCAATGGCGGATCCGGCGTGCCCCCGTCTACCGCCGGGTCTTCAGCGGGGCCATGCTCAGCCTTTCCTACGGAGCCGCGTCGGTGACCTTCCACGGTCTGTCCGGGCTGATACCGCAGGGGGGGACCCTCAGCCGGGGCACGGTGTGGACCCTGGTGGTGGTGGTCAGCATCCTGGTGAAGGAGACCGTCAACAAGACCGTGCTCATGACGGCGGTCAAGGCCACCGACCCGGGTGCGACATACCGGACAGAGGTGTTCAGCCGCGAGTCCATGTACAACAACGCGGCCGAGATCTGCACGGGCGTCCTGGTGACGTACGGGGTATCCGGCAATCCGTGGCTCGCGCTGGCCGCGCTGCCCGTGGTCACCTTGCTCCAGCGATCCCTGCGGCACGTCCAGTTGCTTAACGACTCGAGGGCCGATTCGAAGACCGGCCTGCTCAACGCGGCGACCTGGGAGCGTGAGGCGACCACGGAGGTGACTAGGGCGGTGCGGACCAGGACCCCGCTCGCGATCGCCGTGCTCGACATCGACCGGTTCAAGGTGATCAACGACACCCATGGCCACTTGGTCGGCGATCAGGTGCTCAAGGAGCTAGCCCGCTCGCTCGAAAGCGTGCTGCGGGACTACGACCGCGCCGGGCGGTTCGGTGGTGAGGAGTTCTCGCTCCTCCTGCCGCAGACGCGGGCGGTGGACGCCTTCCGGATCGCCGAACGTGTGCGGGCGAGCATCGCCGACATGTCCATAATCGTCCCCGGCGCGACCGGCGGGGAGCGGGTGCACGTCACGGTGTCGATCGGCGTGGCCGCGCTGGACAGCGGGTCCAAGCGTGAGTACTCCGAACTGATGGCCGCGGCCGACGCCGCCTTGTACCGGGCGAAGTCCGGCGGCCGTGATCAGGTGCAGATGATCAGCACCACGCGGGGCCTGAGCGCCATCAGCGGCACTGATGACCGCGCCGATGGCAGCCGCACGGAGACGCCGAGCGTGTTCCGCCGCGCGGCCGGTTCCTAGGCGGCGGTCTTCGTCGCGTCCGGCACCGCCAGGACGGCCAGGATGGCGTTGCCCCCGCGGCGGCACTGTGACGCGTTCCCCGTCCGCAGCACGTCAGGGGTGTCGTATCCCTGGCAGGTCCAGCCGTTCACCACTACCGGCGCGCCGCCGCCGTTTCCCGGCACCTGCCCGCCGGAGATCCTGGCCGCGTACTCCTTCTCGACCCTGATGGCGGTCGTGCAGTTCACCGAGCCCTTGGCCACCGTGATGACAACCGGCACGCCCGCGGCGGTGCGCGCGCTGCCGCAACTCGCTCCGGCCGTGGCGGGCCCGGACGAGCACCCGGTCAAGAAGCAGGTCCCGAGGCCGCATAGCGTTACGAAAACCCATGCCGTGTTGCCCGCTCGCACGGTCTCACCCTAGTGTCCC